>NC_008571.1:3042500-3342500 GCF_000060345.1 Christiangramia forsetii KT0803
AACCTTCCAGCACCGGGCAGGTGTCAGGCCCTATACGTCATCTTTCGATTTAGCAGAGCCCTGTGTTTTTGATAAACAGTCGCCTGGATCTTTTCACTGCGGCCCCCCCATAAGGGGGGCGACCCTTCTCCCGAAGTTACGGGCCAATTTTGCCTAGTTCCTTAGCCATGAATCTCTCGAGCACCTTAGAATTCTCATCCCAACTACCTGTGTCGGTTTAGGGTACGGGTTGCCTCCACTCGCTTTTCTTGGAAGTCGCTCCTCTGGATTATCACGCCGGCCGTAGCTTTTGTGTACTATCGGGGTGTTACCACTCCCTTCAACGTACTATTCCGTCAGTACGCACCAAATTTACGCCTCCGTCCGCTTTAACGTGGGGCAAGTAGCAGAATATTAACTGCTTGTCCATCGACTACCCCTTTCGGGTTCGCCTTAGGTCCCGACTAACCCTCAGCTGATTAGCATAGCTGAGGAAACCTTAGTCTTTCGGTGTGCGGGTTTCTCGCCCGCATTATCGTTACTTATGCCTACATTTTCTTTTGTAACCAATCCAGCAAGCCTCGCGACTCACCTTCATCTCTGTTACAATGCTCCCCTACCACTCTCAGTAAACTGAAAGTCCATAGCTTCGGTAATATGTTTATGCCCGATTATTATCCATGCCGAACCGCTCGACTAGTGAGCTGTTACGCACTCTTTAAATGAATGGCTGCTTCCAAGCCAACATCCTAGCTGTCTGGGCAGTTCAACCGCGTTTCTTCAACTTAACATATATTTTGGGACCTTAGCTGATGGTCTGGGTTCTTTCCCTCTCGGACATGGACCTTAGCACCCATGCCCTCACTGATATGAATCATTTTATAGCATTCGGAGTTTGTCAGGAATTGGTAGGCGGTGAAGCCCCCGCATCCAATCAGTAGCTCTACCTCTATAAAACTATCTATATCGCTGCACCTAAATGCATTTCGGGGAGTACGAGCTATTTCCGAGTTTGATTGGCCTTTCACCCCTACCCTCAGGTCATCCCAAGACTTTTCAACGTCAACGGGTTCGGTCCTCCACTATGTGTTACCACAGCTTCAACCTGCCCAAGGGTAGATCACACGGTTTCGCGTCTACCACTACCAACTAAAACGCCCTATTCAGACTCGCTTTCGCTACGGCTCCACAGCTGAACTGCTTAACCTTGCTGGCAACGGTAACTCGTAGGCTCATTATGCAAAAGGCACGCCGTCACCCCACGAAGGGGCTCCGACCGCTTGTAAGCGTATGGTTTCAGGATCTATTTCACTCCCTTATTCAGGGTTCTTTTCACCTTTCCCTCACGGTACTGGTTCACTATCGGTCTCTCAGGAGTATTTAGCCTTGGCGGATGGTCCCGCCGGATTCATACAGGGTTTCACGTGCCCCGCACTACTCAGGATACTGCTATGCTTTATACGAAGTTTTCTATACCGGGCTGTCACCGTCTATGGCCAAGCTTTCCAACTTGTTCTAATTCCTTGTACAAACAATGTTACAGTCCTACAACCCCAATAAGTCCGTAAACTCATTGGTTTGGGCTACTGCGCGTTCGCTCGCCGCTACTAGCGCAATCACTATTGTTTTCTCTTCCTCCGGGTACTTAGATGTTTCAGTTCTCCGGGTTTGCCTCCTTGCGGATACTATACCTTCAGTATAGTGGGTTGCCCCATTCGGATATTCGCGGATCAATTTGTATGTGCCAATCCCCACGACTTTTCGCAGCTTATCACGTCCTTCTTCGCCTCTGAGAGCCTAGGCATTCCCCATACGCCCTTATCTAGCTTGTATGCGCTTTGCTTAATGCTCTAATCTATTTTGATTGCTCAAAACAGAAGTATTATAATGTATTACTTAATATTAAATATTTCTATCTAATAGTGTTCTCGTATTCTTTGTTTCTCAATATGTCAATGAACTTTTTTCCTGTCTAACGATAAAACCTCGATGATCTTACAAACTAAAAAGCTTTCGCTCCCTGGTTGTTTGTAAAAACTATGCCCGTTCTATCTCTAGGAATCGTGGAGAATATCGGAGTCGAACCGATGACCTCCTGCGTGCAAGGCAGGCGCTCTAGCCAGCTGAGCTAATCCCCCATTTTTGAATTCCGAGTTTAGAATTCAGAATTTAGAATTAGAATTCCTTAGCTTCTAGAATTTCCTTTTAATTTATTTCAAATGAACTTCAGTCTCTCAAGCTTAACTTTAAACTTTTCAACCTGTAACTTTAAACTCGCGCTTTGCGCGGTCGTAGTCTCAGGCAGACTCGAACTGCCGACCTCTACATTATCAGTGTAGCGCTCTAACCAGCTGAGCTATGAGACTGTCCATAAAACAGTTCCAAGTTCAAAGTTTTAAAGTTCAAAGTTTTTCAACTCTTCACTTTTCACTTTTCGCTCTTCACTATTTTTAATCGAATTGACGATAAGAATCAAGACCAAATTGGCCTCTGAACTTCCCTTACTAATTGTCGCTTGTCACTAGGTGACAAAGCTCTAGAAAGGAGGTGTTCCAGCCGCACCTTCCGGTACGGCTACCTTGTTACGACTTAGCCCCAGTTACCAGTTTTACCCTAGGCCGCTCCTTACGGTGACGGACTTCAGGTACCCCCAGCTTCCATGGCTTGACGGGCGGTGTGTACAAGGCCCGGGAACGTATTCACCGCATCATGGCTGATATGCGATTACTAGCGATTCCAGCTTCACGCAGTCGAGTTGCAGACTGCGATCCGAACTGTGATAGGGTTTGAAGATTCGCATCCCCTCGCGGGGTAGCTGCCCTCTGTCCCTACCATTGTAGCACGTGTGTGGCCCAGGACGTAAGGGCCGTGATGATTTGACGTCATCCCCACCTTCCTCGCGGTTTGCACCGGCAGTCTGGCTAGAGTTCCCGACATTACTCGCTGGCAACTAACCACAGGGGTTGCGCTCGTTATAGGACTTAACCTGACACCTCACGGCACGAGCTGACGACAACCATGCAGCACCTTGCAATCTGTCCGAAGAAAAGTCTGTTTCCAGACCTGTCAGACTGCATTTAAGCCCTGGTAAGGTTCCTCGCGTATCATCGAATTAAACCACATGCTCCACCGCTTGTGCGGGCCCCCGTCAATTCCTTTGAGTTTCATTCTTGCGAACGTACTCCCCAGGTGGGTTACTTATCACTTTCGCTTAACCACCCAGCCCTCAATTAGGCCGGACAGCTAGTAACCATCGTTTACGGCGTAGACTACCAGGGTATCTAATCCTGTTCGCTACCTACGCTTTCGTCCCTCAGCGTCAATATATTATTAGTGATCTGCCTTCGCAATAGGTGTTCTAAGTAATATCTATGCATTTCACCGCTACACTACTTATTCCAACCACTTCATAATAATTCAAGAACAACAGTATCAATGGCAATTCTACAGTTGAGCTGCAGACTTTCACCACTGACTTATTATTCCGCCTACGGACCCTTTAAACCCAATGATTCCGGATAACGCTTGGACCCTCCGTATTACCGCGGCTGCTGGCACGGAGTTAGCCGGTCCTTATTCATACGGTACCGTCAAGCATCTACACGTAGATGTGGTTCTTCCCGTATAAAAGCAGTTTACAACCCATAGGGCCGTCTTCCTGCACGCGGCATGGCTGGATCAGAGTTGCCTCCATTGTCCAATATTCCTCACTGCTGCCTCCCGTAGGAGTCTGGTCCGTGTCTCAGTACCAGTGTGGGGGATCTCCCTCTCAGGACCCCTACCTATCGCCGTCTTGGTAAGCCGTTACCTTACCAACTAACTAATAGGACGCATACTCATCTTTAAGCCATAAATGTTTAATTATAATCCCAGGTGAAATCATAATACTATGGGGTATTAATCCACGTTTCCATGGGCTATTCCCCGCTTAAAGGCAGATTGTATACGCGTTACGCACCCGTGCGCCACTCGTCAGCGGATTGCAAGCAATCCCTGTTACCGTTCGACTTGCATGTGTTAGGCCTGCCGCTAGCGTTCATCCTGAGCCAGGATCAAACTCTTCATCGTTAAATCTTATATATATTCAACAACTACTAAAGAAATTGCTCAGTATGACTTTTTCTAGTCTTAATTCTTATACACTTGATTATAAAATATAAATACTCTATAATCCTTGTCAATTCAATATATCAATGAACTTCGATCAATTATCAATGAGCAGTTATCAATTAACAATCCTAAAATTGCCTGATGATCATTGCTTATTGTTTATTGATCATTGTCTAGTTAAAACCCAAGGATTCGAACCTCTACTCTCGCCCCGTTCGGCGGTCTCTTTTAATCTCAATCTGTAATTCTGAACGTGTGCTCTCTCTCAAAGCGGGTGCAAATATACAATGCTTTTTCTTTACCAACCAAACCTTTTTAATAAAAAATTTAGTTTCTTTTTTAAAGCTTGTAGCGTCTATTCGCTAACTCCCCTTTTCAAATGAACTCCCTTCGTTTCCAAAGCGGGTGCAAATATAAAACGACTTCTGCTCTCCAACCAAATAAAAAATTACTTTTTTTTAGTTAATTTTTGAAGTCCTTTCCTATCGTATACCCCATTCTCATTACTGTCAGTGAACATCCCGCTCGTTTTGTAAGCGGCTGCAAATATACAACTGAATTTAGATTACACAAGAGGTTTCAAAAAAATTAGGAACTTTTACATGAATAAATACTATTCAATAAAAAACCAGAGAATTATGCACCTCTTTTCAATATGAACACTATAATAGTTTAAAGAAACCGCTAATAAGAGTAGAATTCAGCAATAGAAATTTTCGTATTTTATAGAAAAAGATCCCAAACCAAGCCAAATCTGATCAAAAAATCGGTGTATGGGTAGCCAGGAGCAGTAAAGTTATTATTAGAATCTATCAAATCATTAAGATTTTGCAACTTAAAGAATATCCTCGCTTTGTCAACTTTTGCGTTAAAAAAATAATCTACAACAGGATATCCTCCTAATTTCTGAGAATTCTGAACATAGAATTCAGCTAAAACAGGATCATAAGCATTCATTTCATACTCTGAGAAATATTTAAATGTAAAACCTGTTTGAAGATAAAGTGCATTATCAAACCAAAAATCTTTGTAGTATATGGAGTTCCGGGTAACAAAATCGGGTAAATTAAGTACATCTAATCCCTCCAATACATTTTGATACATTATTGTATTATAAGAACCGAACAATCCAAAATCGAATTCCTTTTCGGCTTTCAATTTAAAATATCGAACTTGAGAACCAGCCTGAAATGGTTTTACATTCCCCATTTCATCTAAAGAGAAATAAGTATAATTTTCAATCTGGGAAAGACTCCCTGATACATCAAAAAGTTTTTTCGATTTAAAATCAGCAAAAAGTTTTTGTGAAATTTCATTATCGAAATCGTTCTGCCAATTATAATTTAAATAATCACTTTGATAAAGAAGAAAATTAAAGTTTGGAGCGGTACTATTTTGATTAAGACCGAAACGCACTCCATTATTCTCATCAAACTCATAAGACGCCGCTGCAGACAGATAATTTCCAGCAAACTCGTCTGAAAGGTTCAATCTAGCATCAGCTTCCACAGCAAAATCACCTATCTTCTTCTTATAAGAACCGACTACATGAAGGAGGTTTCCATTAATCCTATTTACGATAGTGTCTCCGGGCTTTATAAAAACTGAATTATACCCATAATTATAATTTGTATGTCCAGCCCCAAATGAAAGCTCTCCTAAAAGGCTGTTTGCATAATTAACAGAAACCTCATTGAATAATTTCTTCATCCTGGTTTCATCCTTCAGGTTGCTTGACTCAAAAGACTCCCCGAATATCTCAGTTTCGGAAGCATCCTGTTTAAAGACAAATTTTTTATAGCTATAGTCAAAGACATGGCTTAAACTAAGCATATTGGTAGAATCTGTAATCTTTGTCAATCTATATTCATGATCTAAAAAAAAGCGTTTGCCAAAAATCACATTTTGGGCATTTTCAAAATTCACTTCAAGAACAGATCGATCATCAAATTCTGGCTCTTTATCAATATATTGCTGAATTGCCTGATCTGTAAGGCCGCCATTTTCTTCATTCAGTAAATCCTGAGAAACAAAATGAGCCTTTGCATGATATTTCCCATTATCAGAATCATAACTAAAACCCATTCTCAAGTTTCCCGCACTAGTCAGAATATGCTGATACCTGCCAAGGGCACGTGTTCCTTTATAGGCGATGAATAAATTTAAATTTTCAGAGGTATTTATCGTAAATAGGGCATCCAATTGTTGACCCTGTTCAGGAACGGTTTTAAAATAAAGGTCGGTTAGAGGCGTGGGTACATGAAAATAATTTATATCCTCCACTTCCATAAAATTAAAATGTTTTGCCCTTGCTCCAAACTGGGGAAATGTATTTTTATAATCTTTCCTCAGGCTTAAACTATTATAGGTTTGACCGGTATTAGAAAAAGGTAGTAACTCAAAATTATCTTTTCGTAGATAATTGAACTTATAGTCTTTTAGAATGGTAAGGGTAGTGTCTAGATGTACCGTATCATTCTTTATAGAAATGATTTTATAATCTTCTATTGGCGGCATACTATCCTTTTCTACTCCTTCCTTTTTAGTCTTATTTAGAGTACTTTCAGATCTTTGAGCAAAGACATCAAAAGTGTAAAAAATTAATAAAACTAAGATAAAGTATTTCATATATAGGGAATTGAATGCAAAAATAATAGATTACTGATCAATGGTATTATATTTGCAAATATTATAATCAATATAAATTCAAAATTAATCAGAATGAACAGAATTAAACCTTTTTTTTTACTTGTGGTTCTAATCACGTTAGGTACATCCTCTTATTCGCAGAACATGGATCTACCTACAGATTATATAAGAAATACAGGATTTGGAAAGAATGATATTCCTTCTAATGTAAAAGGAACTCCATTCTTAAACAAGAATTTTACTCCTGTACAATTGAAAATAAACAATAAAACTATCAATGCTCAAATGAGATATGACGCTTATCGGGATGCATTTCAATTAAAACAATCCAATGGTAACGTCTACTTAAATAAAAACTCGCAGATGGGTATTACTTATCTAAATAAGGATTATTCATTATTAGAATATTATGACGACAATGAAATTAGACGTATTGGTTATTTACAAACCATGACTGAAAATGATAATCTTAAAATCTTTAAAAAGCATATAAAAATTTTCACAGAAGGTGAAGAAGCTATAAACAGCTACACCACTGACAAACCAGCCAAATTTGAAGATGATGTTAAGTATTTTATAGCAATAGATTCTAAAATGCCGAAGGAAGTAAAACTTAAGAGAAGAGATATCATCAGGTTTTTTAATGACAAGAAAGTGAAAAGCTATATCAAAGATAAGAAGCTTAAATTTAGAGATGAAGATGATTTATATACTCTTGCAGAATACCTTAATTAAATGTAATTTATTAGTAGCGTATAAAAGAGGCCGCCTAAAAAGTACTTTTTAGGCGGCCTCTTTTATAAATCTTCAAGTGGATATTCCTTTTTCTCCAAAATGTCCTGCTGCTGGTATTTCTCAAATTTTTTGGAGAATTCTTTTTAGTATAAGCAGTTTTTATTTGACCTTCTTATCAATTTCCTTATCCTTCAGAGCCTGGTTGATCGTGTCAATTTCCTGGCTACTTTTTCAGGATCGATAGCTTCAAAATCAGGTTGATTGAGGAACATATGTTCCCGGGCATAAGACAATCGCTACATTGGACCACACAGTTCATTAAAATATAATTTGATCTGCTCTTTACTGGTTTCGCTGATACCTCTAAATGGAACGTTGCTGTTCATGCCTAAATTTAGGCATGAACATTTTTTTATTAATATCCTAAAGGACTTAATTCCGGATCACCCGGATAATAAGGATATCCTCTCCAGTAAAAACCATCACCCTCGAAGCGCCAAACTATTTCCCCTCCCTGAGTGACTTCCCAGAAACCACTAGTACCCTCCGTAATCAAGGTATTACCATTGCGAAGCCTGTAAGCGCCGGAAACTTTTGGTGAAAAAAGATCTTCGTGGCTATATTCCCAAATAATTTCTAACTCATTATTTGTTTCGCTTTGTAAAGAATATTCATCTGGTAGTCCAAGCTCATAAACGGTAGATCTTCCAGAAATATCTAAATTCCCATTCACGTATATCAATAGGTTATTGGTTCCTGGAACAATATTGGGATCATGATTACTATAAAATAAGCGTTGGCCTTTTGGGTTACCATAAGCATCCGGATTACCAATCCTATAAAGAATTTCACCACCTTTACCGTAATTACCACCAGTCGTACCCGCAGCCTGTTCTGAAGTCGTGCTATGATCAACAACCCATACTTCACTATAATAGTTAACACTCACTAAAATAGTATTTGTTCTCTCATCGTATTCAATTCCATTTGCATGCATAATATCACCATCAAAGGATTTTCTATGGATTGAATCTCTATAATTGAGATCAATCTTTTGTGGATACAGGCCTGGGTTACCAAAGTTCTTTGCATTTACATCATAGTCCTGAATTAAATGATCCCATGAATTCCACTTCCAAACAATTTGATCATTATTAGGATTTACTTCTATTAATTTTTCAACGTATATAGATTCGTTGGTATACCCATAGCCATTTTCAATCAATTCATTTCCTGATTTTTTATCCCAAGCTAGGATTAACACGTTTCCGTTTGGTAACATTTCAACATCATGATGCGCCAAATAATCTTCACTTGAATACTCATATTTCCATAACTCTGCACCTGTTGGTGATATTATTGATACAATTCCACCATAACCACCGAAAGAAAACCTTGGATCTTCTACTATAAGCGAAGCTAACAAATTACCATTTGGCAAGAGTTCGGCATCATTCCCTATGCCTGAAGATAAATTCCACTCATTCAAAATTTTTGACTTTCCTTTTTCAATCAAAAAGACACGATTTGCGGCAGCATCATTCACTAATACATAATTATCATCGGCTAATTCCTCATTTAGGAACATGACCTTACCAGCAGTTGTATCGATATCTTTAAACTTATCTTCATCTGTAATAGGCTCAGGCGTAATAGGCTCTGGCGCAATAGTATCATCCCCACTACAAGAGAAGAGAAACAGTGAAATCAAGGCAAATAAAATTAATTTTCCCATGTTAGATTAAATATAAAAAAAAGCGACCTGAAAGATCGCCTTTTTATTATTTAGTTAAAAAAACTTAACTATTGGTTCACACAAAAATCTGTAGATTCCGAAGCACCGAACGCTCCTGTTCCAGAAGCAGCATTTACAATAGAACATGTAAGGCTATAACCACCCTCAAAAACTCCGTCAAACTGACCATCAGAGTAAGCATCATAGATCGTAAACGTATAACAACCATCTTCTAAAAAGATATCTGTCTCATACTGTTTTCCTCTACTATCCACAGAAGCAGCAGGACCATAAGGTACTTCCGGTCCTGAAGCAACTACATTCCCATTACTATCAGTAATATCCCATGAAGTTTCTTCTGCATATTGATCTGTAGTAATAACTAACTTATAGTCATTACAAATTACTTCTTTATTAAAATTAATAGTCGCAACATTGTTAAAAGCTGATCCTGCAGTTGATGGTTGAAGCTCTAATACTAAAGAGTATGATTGACCCTCTGCTAAATCATCCGGGTTCAAGGTTACATCTACAGTACCCTCATAAGAGTTAGCTGGAATAGTAGCTGTACCTATGGAATAAGATGAACCAAGAGCGGTAGAAGATTCTGAAGCGACTACGTTAAACGTTCTTTCCTGTGCTGATGTTGTTGTAACATTTACTGGAATAGTAACTGTGGCATTATCATCACTAGGAACAGTAACGTTGAAAGATCGACTAGCGAACTGAACAGCTTCCGGACCATTTTCAGAGTCAAAAATTAAAGTCTCTTCTTCACAGCTCACAAATACTGCTAAAACCATTAGCAGTATTGGGAGCTTATATATTAATTTTTTCATTTTTATATAGTTTATAATTAGTAACCTGGGTTTTGTTGATCTCTCAAGCCTGGGTTCGCATTAAATTCTACGAGAGGCAGAGGAAGTGTGAATCTATAGTCTGTGGGAGACAAAGTACAGGCTCCGTTGAAAGCACAATCTACAGGATCTTTAAGAACTCCTCTATTTGCTCTTTCTCCAAGACGTTTTAAATCTTTATACCTATGCCCTTCAAATGCAAGCTCCACTCTTCTTTCTTCTAAGATATCAGCAAAAGCTTCCTGCATACCAGCGTAAGAAGGTAAAGTAGTATCTTCTCCTAATCTAGCATCCCGCATTCTTTTTATCAAAGAAGCAGTTGAATTAGAATCGCCATTAAAATTACCCTGAGCAGCGTAAGCTTCAGCAAGGATTAGCAACATTTCAGAACTTCTGAATACTTTAAGATCATTCATTAGAGGACGACCCTCAGATCCAGCATATTTATCAACTATAAGAACGTCATTAACCTGTCCACCTGCCTTTGAAGCGTAATCAGGATCGATTATTGAAGTTTCATCAAATAAAACATCATAACGAACATCAGTAGTATCCACAAGATTAAATAGTGATCTACCAGCTTCGAAATAAGGTGATCCATCAAAACCAGGTCCTACAAAAGCAAATCTAGCTCCTATCCAACCGGTTGTTGCAACAGTACCAGTTGGTCCCTGTACATCATAAGAATCCCCTATTGTTCTCTCTAGCTTGAATATAATCTCGGCATTACTAGTGTCCGCAAAGATACCCGGGTATTCCTCTTGAGTTGCAAGACCATACTTTTCCAGTAGTTCAGATGCGTTAGCTTCAGCTACATCGTAATTCTGACGGTAAGCAGCCATTCTAGCTCTAAATGCCGTTATAAAATCTTGGCTAATAAAAGTTGTGGCGCTCTCAGTACTAAGTAAACTTTCAGCACGGTCAAGATCTGATTCTATCAGACCGAACACTTCTCCATTGGTATTTCTCAAAAGATTTTGATCAATTGTTGGTACAAAATCAACTAAAATAACACCCAATGCACTATCGTCTGTATAATCTGTAGTGTAGTATGATTGTAGTTGGAAATGTCCAAATGCTCTAATAGCATAAGCCTGCCCCAGAATATCATCATATCTATCCTGCTCTCCCGCAGCTGGTTCCAATGCTATTGCCGCGTCTATCAACCTGTTTGCAGAGTTGATCAATGCATAATTTCTTATCCAGAAATTAGACGATGCTGGAGTACTAGGGTTAAGGTTAAAACCGTAGTCAGAGATACCCTGTCCACCATTATCAAAACCTATAGCCAACTCATCTGTGAATATCGCATTAAAAGCAATTTCCGGGGCCAGATTTATATTATTATACACCCCGAATAAACCAGATTCGAGATCATCAACCGTCTCGAATGCTGCGTCTGCAGGTAACCTACCCGGTTGTTCAATTTCAATCGCGTCATTACAACTAAAAAGTAATAGACCAACGAATGCTCCTATTAAAATTTGTATTCTTTTCATATTTATTTTTTATAATCCTATTTCTAATCCTAATGAAATTGTTCTTGGAGTAGGATAAATTCTTGATGTGTTATCTTGTGCTTCAGCATCAAAACCTCTCCACTCGCTAAACGTTGCTAAATTCTCACCTTGTAAGAAAACTCTAAGAGCAGTTAAGCCCATTTGATCAAGGGATGTCTTAGGAAGACTGTATCCAATCGTAGCAAATCTTACTCTTAAATAATCTGCATCTACAAGATATCTGGTACTTTCGTAAACACCGATATTAGTAGCCCTTAATGCCGGGATATCAGTTACACGGTTATCTGGAGTCCATGCTCTTTGTAAATCATTAGAAGAACGGAATTGTCCGATACTTGTAGGATCCTGGAACCCTGATAAATCGAAATCATAACGATCTACTCCAATTACATAGTTAAACTGTGTTTGAAGGAAAAATCCTTTGTAATCCATATTAAGTCCAAAACTTCCCGTAAAGTCAGGATAAATATTCTTATCTAACCATACACGATCTGTATCGGCATTAGGATTTTCAGTAACCTCACCATCTGCAGTGTAAAACAAAGCATTACCATTTGCAGGATTCACCCCAGCGTACTCAATCGTATAATATTCAAAAAGCTTGCCACCTTCTCTTCCGATCCCTATAATTTCGCCATCATCACTTGGAAGATCCAATATTTCAGTTTCATTATAGTTACCTACCAGGTTCACTCTCATATTGAATCCACCTTCTTCTAAACTACGAACAACATCGTAATTCAATGTAAGATCCACACCTTTATTAGATAAACTTCCTACGTTAGCATTAATACTGGTAATCGCGTTAATGGCAGAAACCGGTGTGCTTTGGAAAAGGTCTTCTGTTTCCTTGTAATATGCATCAACAGAGCCTCTTAGCCTTGATTGGAACAATTCGAAATCCAGACCAATGTTACTAGAAGTTACAGTTTCCCATTTCAAAGTCGTATTAGCAATTTGGCTTAAGAATATAGAGTTTTGACCACCATATCCAGATCCAGTTGCGAAAAAGTTTCGGGTTAAATCTGGACCTGAGAAATAGGTAGTACCTGTGATTCTCTGGTTACCTGCAGTACCGTATGAGCCTCTTAGTTTCAACACATCAAATACGGAACCACTCATGAAAGCTTCGTTATGAATATTCCATCTTCCCGCTATAGACCAAAAAGTTGCAAAACGGTTACTTTCCGAAAATCTATAGGATGCATCGCGTCTTACAGAACCAGACAAACCATATCTTCCGTCATAATCCCAATCTAAGGTACCGAAATATGAAAATAATCCTGCATTAAGAATATTGGCGTTCGCCTGATCTACAAAGAAATCATTCTCTGAGTTATCATCTACGAACCCAGAACCGTCTCCAGGAGAGAAAGTCTTAGGGTCCAGCCCCTCAGCAGTATATCCAAAGGTTCTTAGGTGAGCCTTAAAATATTCCAAATAAGCTCCAACTCCAAAAGTATGATCTCCTATCTCCTTGTCGTAGTTCAACGAGGTTACATTATTAAAACTGAAAACTCTTGTAGTTTGCTGACTTTGGTCACCTGCAGTTGGATTTGCAGCTCCACCAAAAAGTAAACCGTTAAAAGAATCCGGAGCAGTAGCATTCGTCAAAAACTCACTATTGTAATCTGCACTGGCTACAATACCTGCAGTTAAATCATCAAAAATCTCGTAAGAAGCATTAAAACTACCTATAACTTTAACTTCCTCTTCGAGCCTTGTAAAGGTTCTCAATTTATCTATAAGGAATAGCGGTGTATTTGTAAAAGATAAAGGAGAAGTCAAATCAGCTCCATTAGTGTAATCGTCAGGAGAAATATAAGGAACAGACTGGTACGCACCTAGAATGTAGTTCTGGTTGATTCCACCAGTCCCAATACTGTTAGGCTCATTATTTTCAGAATAGTTCACAGACAAGTTAAGACCGTAGTTAAACTTATCATTCTCACTACGCCCAGACACATTACTACGAACGTTGAACCTCTGTAAATCTGAGTTTCTCAATATACCTTCAATCTCAGAATAACCTAGAGAGGTAAACTGAGTTGTTTTAGCTCCACCACTGGATAAATTTAAAGTATGACTTTTAGTTAAGGCATCTCTAAAGAAATAATTAGCCCAGTCTGTTGTTTCAGCCGCGGCAATTTCCTCATCGGTCAAACCTGTACCTCTACCGTTTCCATATCGTTGCTCCAGTCGCAATTGCTCCTGAGAACTCATCAAATCATAATCATTATCCTGAAGAGTATTTACCCCAAGAATACCAGTATAATTGATTTTTAAGGGAGAATTAAAACTACCTCTTCTAGTTTCCACAATTACAACACCATTCGCTCCTCTATTTCCATAAATAGCAGTAGCCCCGGCATCTTTTAAAACCGAAATCGATGCAATATCCTGTGGGTTCAAACTACGGAAGTTATCCTCATCTACAGGAGCACCATCAATAATAAATAACGGCTCTGTGTTACCATTAATAGAGTTGATACCACGTAAGTTAACCGTAGAATTCGCTCCTGGTTGCCCAGAACTAGTTGAAATATTCAAACCAGCTACCTGTCCAGATAGGGTCTGAACGAAACTAGCATTTGGTCTGTTCTCAATAGTTTCTGCAGTAACCGTTACAGATGACACAGAAGATTTCTCTTTTGTAGAAGTTCTATAACCCAAAACTACCACCTCTTCCAGAGCTCCCTGATCAACATCTAATGTTACGTTAATAACATTTTGAGCACCTACCGGCACAGATTGAGATGTAAAACCAACAAAGCTGAAGTTCAATGTTGAACCTTCGGTAGCAACAATTTCGTATTTCCCATCGAAATCAGTCTGGACACCTGTTGAAGTACCCTCAACAACTACTGTTGCTCCGGGTAGTGGTAGACCCTCGTCATCGGTTACAGTACCTGAGACTGTCTTGTCTTGTGCAAAACCAATTTGCACCACTAACACCAGTAAAAGTGTTAGAAATCCATGTAATTTTCTTTTCATTATTTCGTTAAATTTGAATTAGCCTGCGCCAAAAATCTTAATAAATTCCTAATAAACCAAAAAAAAATGCATTTTAACTCTTTAAAACTTTAACACCCTACAATAACTATCTGGTGCATCTTGCAATTCACCTTGAATATTTATTAATAAAATCACAACAAAATTACGAATGCTTAACTTCTATAATACTAAAATAACGGTTGCAGGTGCAGACGAAGCTGGGAGAGGTTGCCTGGCCGGACCCGTGACTGCTGCTGCAGTTATCCTTCCAATAGAATTTAAAAACGCCGTTCTTAACGACTCCAAAACTCTCAATTTAAAAAATAGAAATTTTCTAAAATCATTAATTGAAGATGAAGCCATCACCTATGGAGTTGCTCATGTTTTTATGAAAGAAATAGATGAAATAAATATTCTGAATGCCTCAATTTTAGCCATGCACCGAGCTCTACAAGTGTTAAAGTTTGATCCAGACCATATAATTGTCGACGGAAACAGGTTTAAACCCTACCAAAAAATTCCACATGAATGCATTATAAAAGGAGATGGAAAATATATGAGCATAGCCGCAGCATCTATATTGGCTAAAACCTACCGAGATGAGTTCATGGAAAAGATACATGAAGAATTCCCGGACTATAATTGGAAAAAGAATAAAGGGTATCCAACTAAAGAACATCGAGCAGCCATTAAAAAGTACGGAGTTACCAAATATCACCGAAAAAGCTTTAAACTACTACCCGATCAATTGAAGATTGATTTCTAAGTTGCTATTTTTGCTTAAACTCCAAGCCTGACCAATGAATAGATTCATCGTCTTTCTTTCAATATTGTCTGTTTTCGCCTGTTCCAAAAAGCAGGAAACCGATTTCAACATTATTGATCATATCCCAAATGATTCTGAAGCGATCATTTTGACTAGCGATATCCATCAATTTATTGAAACCCTGAATAATAATAATTTTATAAAAGAAAGTGAGTTTGGATTGAAAACCGAATTGTCTAAACAATTAAAGTTTACACAATTTCTAAATTTTAAATCTGAAACGAGCATCAATCTTTCAAATATCTCGTCTAAACCTTTAGTTTTTTCAATCATTACCAGAAAAGACTCGGGACTTGTAAGATTAGATTCTATTCAAAATAAAAGTGTAGAAACCTTTAAAGAAGAAGGCATTGAACTTCAAAGAATCGTGCTTGAAAACAATAAATTCTTTCTTTATGAGACAGGAAGCACAAGCATTATTAGTAATTCAAAAAGTAAAATCCTTGATATTGCCAATGAACGAAATTTGTTAAATTCAGATGCATTCAGGAGTGCGTTGAATGCGTCTGATCCGAATAAAACCTCGATAATTCTAAGGAATTCTGCTTTTCAAAGATCCTTAGCATTTTTTGAAAATTTTAATTTTCCCGGTTTTAATAATTTTGCTGAATGGAGCTCTTTGGATCTTGATATTTATGCCTCAGAAATTAAAGTAAACGGCATAAGTCTTAGTGGAACAAATAAAAATTTTCTGGATATATTTTCAGATATCGAACCCAGGGAAATAGAAATCAGCAAAGTATGTCCAGAGGATTTCCTAACTTTCTATTCTTTTAGTTTTGATTCAGATAAACTTAAAAGCAACCTAAAGAATATTTCTAAAGACAGTATTAAACGGGATTTTCCTGAGATTTTAAATAATATCCGCGAGGTTGCCACCATAAAGCTGAAAACAGGCAAACTTTTTGTATTTAACGCAATAGAGATTGAAACTTCTAAAGAAAATCTAGCCGGAATGGGGCAGGAAGTTGAGAAATATCGCAATATTCCAATATTCGAATTAGAAGACCCCTCCATTTTTAAAGATCTTATTCCAGAGCTAATGCACATAGAGGAAACTCGCTTCTATGGAATTTTGGACCATTTCATCATATTCTCTAAGAACAAAGATCTTATTAAAGAAACAATTGCCGATTTTCAGAATTCTAACACAATTGCCGGAAAAAGCTATTATTCAGATTTAATCTCTTCACTATCATCGGAATCTTCGATGCTTATGGTTTCACGATTACCTGAACTCTATGAGAGCATAAAAAATTCTTCAAATTCTGAAAAGTTAAATTTCAGAAAAAATAGTCTTGCTGCTTTTCAGATTATTAAGGAAGATAATTTCGCCCATCTTCACGGGATATTCTCAAATTCCAGCGATAAGTCGGTTAATGGGAATGGTGCTAAACAAATTGCGACTTTTAAACTGGAATCACCGACTTCCTCCACTCCGTTTTTCTTTAAAAACCACCTCACCGATCAAATGGATATTAGCGTTCAGGATGAGGACAATATGCTATATCTCATTTCTAATAAAGGAACCATATTCTGGAAGAAAAAATTGGAGAGCCAGATTACCAGTCCTGTTTTCCAAGTAGATCTTTTTAAAAATGGCAATAAACAACTTGCTTTTTCTACAGGTTATCACCTTGAAATCCTGGATAGAAATGGAAATACAGTAAAGCCTTTCCCCGTAAAATTTAATGATCCACTTACTCAGCCGCTGGCCGTTTTAGATTACGACAATAACCGCACGTATCGTTTTGTCCTGGCTCAAGGAAAGAAAGTTTATATGTTGGGCCCCAAGGGAAAGTCTATTAAAGGTTTTGATTTTGAAAATGCCAAATCTGAAATTGTAAAAGCTCCAAAACATATTAGACTTGGTAATAAAGATTATATTCTAATTGCCGAAAAATCAGGTAGGCTGAATATACTCAGTAGACAAGGTAGTATTCGCGTTCCGGTAAATGAAAATTTCAACTATTCTGAGAATGAATGGTATGGAAACGAGGAGAAATTTATTTCTTCAGGATCTGATTCCAACCTGATTTCTGTAACCCAAAGCGGAGCAGTTTCCAGGAAAAACCTGGAATTTGCAGACAACCACAGATTAGTGGCAAATGATGATCTTCTTGTTTATTTAAACGAAAATGAATTATCTATTAATGAGAAAAAGATCGCTTTAGATTTCGGACTCTATACAGATCCCCAATTATTTGAAATCGGAAAGAGATCACTTATTGCAATTACAGATCTACAGGCTCAAAAAGTTTATGTTTTTGAAAAAAATGCCGAATTACTTCCCGGTTTTCCGGTATTTGGCACTTCAAAAGTAGATATCGCCAATGCTGATCTTGATTCGAGACTGGAATTACTGGTAAGAGGTGACGAAAATGAGATTTTGCTTTATAAGCTTTAGCCTATTGATATTTTAACTCCGCCTGAAAAAGTTCCTGAAAATGCTTCAGCAGCTTTTCCTGGACTTCCTCAAGGTTAATCTCTTTCTGTCCCAGTTCAACATTTAAAGAGGTAACTGCTTTTCCTTTAATTCCGCAGGGAATGATATTATCAAAATAGCCAAGATCGGCATTTACGTTCAATGCAAACCCATGCATGGTCACCCATCTGCTGGCTCTTACCCCCATAGCACAAATCTTCCTGGCAAAAGGCGTCCCTACATCCAGCCAGACTCCTGTTTCACCGGGGCTACGTTCAGATTTTAATCCGTATTCAGATAAAGTCAAAATCACTGCTTCTTCAAGCAGGCGTAGATATTTATGAATATCTGTGAAAAAATTATCCAGATCCAGAATTGGATATCCAACAATTTGTCCCGGGCCGTGGTAGGTAATATCTCCTCCCCTGTTTATCTTATAGAAAGTGGCATTCTTGGCCTTTAGTTCTTTTTCTGAAATAAGTAAATTTTCAGCATCGCCACTTTTTCCAAGGGTGTAAACATGAGGATGTTCTACAAAAAGAAAATAGTTCCTGGTGGGAATTTCGGTTCCTTCACGTCTGTTTTTAATTTTCAGATCAACAGTTTCTTTGAAAATGTTTTCCTGGTAATCCCAGGTTTCTTTATAATCTTTTATTCCTAAATTTCTTACTTCAACTTCCTTGTTCATATTCTAAGACTTCCGATTATTTAATATGATGAGTGCCGCTATCACCCCCGGAATCCATCCCAATAGGGTTAGTATGAGAACGATCAGGATTGAACCACAGCCTTTGTCATAAACCGCTAAGGGCGGAAAAAGCACCGATAATATTACTCGCCAAACGCTCATTTAATCAAATTTTCATGCAAAGATAGAATTATTATTTCGGCTTTTAATTGCGTTGTATGGCAGGCTGATAGTCACTATATTTGCATCCGCATTTTTGTTGAATGCATAAAAAAAATTATATGCAGCAGTTATCAGAACAGGAACAAATTAGACGAGATAAATTAACGGCTATAAGAAAAGCCGGTATCAATCCATATCCTGCAGATCTTTTTCCAGTAGACCATACCACTACCGGTATCAAGGAAAATTTTGAAGAAGGTAAGAACGTAGTAATCGCTGGCCGGCTCATGTCCAGAAGGATTCAGGGTAAGGCTTCTTTTGCCGAACTTCAGGATTCCAAAGGAAGAATTCAAGTGTATTTTAACAGAGATGAGATCTGTACCGGAGAAGACAAGTCTAAGTATAACGACCTTTATAAAAAATTGCTGGATATAGGTGATTTTATTGGAATTGAAGGAGAGCTTTTTAAAACTCAGGTTGGAGAGATGACCGTGATGGTAAAAGATTTCCACCTGTTAAGTAAGGCTTTAAGACCACTTCCACTTCCAAAAACTGATAAAGAAGGAAATACGCATGATGGATTTAATGATCCTGAACAAAGATACCGCCAGCGTTACGCTGATCTTGCGGTAAACCCAAAGGTGAAAGAGATTTTTGTGAAGCGCACAAAGCTTTTTAATGCAATGCGAAATTTCTTTAATGAAAGAGAATATTTTGAAGTAGAAACACCAATTCTTCAGTCTATCCCTGGTGGTGCCGCGGCAAGGCCTTTCGTTACTCATCACAATGCGCTGGATATTCCATTATACCTTAGAATTGCGAACGAACTTTATTTAAAAAGATTGATCGTTGGTGGTTTTGATGGTGTTTATGAATTCTCTAAAAACTTCAGAAATGAAGGAATGGACAGGACTCATAATCCTGAATTTACGGCCATGGAAATCTATGTAGCATATAAAGACTACAACTGGATGATGGAGTTCACCGAGCAATTGCTGGAACATTGCGCAGAGGCTGTGAATGGAACTACCGATGCTACTTTTGGAGAACATAAGATAAACTTTAAAGCACCGTATAAGCGTCTTAGTATGACAGATGCTATTATAGAATACACAGGTTTTGATATCACCGGAAAGTCTGAAAAAGAACTTTACGAGGCTGCAAAAGGTATGGATATCGAAGTTGATGATACCATGGGGAAAGGAAAGCTGATCGATGAGATCTTCGGCGAGAAGTGCGAAGGGAAATTTATCCAGCCAACTTTTATTACAGATTATCCTAAAGAAATGAGCCCGTTATGTAAGGAACACAGAGATAACCCTGAACTTACCGAGCGTTTTGAATTGATGGTCTGCGGAAAAGAGATCGCTAATGCTTATTCTGAGCTGAATGATCCTTTGGATCAAAGAGAACGTTTTGAAGAGCAGCTGAAACTTTCAGAAAAAGGCGATGATGAAGCAATGTTCATTGATAACGACTTTCTTCGATCATTGGAATATGGTATGCCGCCAACATCAGGCCTAGGAATTGGAATGGACAGATTGATCATGTTTTTAACGAACAAGCAGTCTATTCAGGAAGTTCTCTTTTTCCCCCAAATGAAACCGGAGAAGAAAGCAGTTGAACTAAGCGAAGAAGAAAAAGAAGTTTTCAAATTACTTAAAAATGATAGCGTTCATGAACTTAATGACATTAAGGAGCAGTCAGGTTTAAGCAATAAAAAATGGGATAAAGCAGTAAAAGGACTTAGAAAACATAAAATGATAGATGTTTTTAAAGAAGGAGAAACATTGAATATGAAGATTTCATAACTGAAAATCCAGAAATAAATTTACTTCACTTTAAACCTTTTCGGTTTATCCAAGTCAAAAGACTGCTAATAGCGGTCTTTTTTTATTTTTATATTTGAGGAAATTCCGTGTTCAAAATAACCTTATTAACTTAAAAAACTATTTATGATCAAAAAACAGAGCCTAAGGCTTCTGCTTTTAGCCCTCTCCCTAACGGTTTCAGGCTGCGCAGTTTTTCAGCCTCAGAAAAAATCTAAAACTGAAACTGCTGCAAAAGATGATTCCAAAAAAGATGAAAATGGAATCAAACCTTACAATAAAGTCATCACCAAGGACGCTAAGACCGATAAAGGTCTTTTCAGTGTTCACAAGGTAGACAGCAAATATTTTTACGAAATTCCGGATAGTCTTTTCAATCGCGAAATGTTAACGGTTACCCGTATTGCTAAAACCGCCAGTGGAATAGGTTTTGGTGGTGGAAAGCAAAATACACAGGTACATCGCTGGCAAAAGAAAGGTGATAAAGTATTGCTTAGAGTCGTTTCCTATGAAGTTTTTGCTGCAGATTCCCTACCGGTGCATGAAGCAGTAATGAATTCAAATTTTGAACCTATCATCCAGTCTTTTGATGTAAAGACAATTGGTAAAGATTCGGTAAGCAAAACTACGGTGATAGAAGTTACAGATCTTTACACTAAAGATGTTCAGGCATTAGGTTTACAGGATGGCGCCAGGAAGAATTATAAGATTTCCAGACTTGATGAAAGTCGATCTTATATTGATACCATTAGAAGTTATCCTGAAAATATTGAAATAAGACACGTAAAGACTTATAACGCAGGCGAACCACCATCAAATGAAAGTACGGGTTCAATTTCTATGGAATTCAGTAATTCTATGATCCTTCTTCCAAAAGTTCCTATGGAAAGAAGGTATTTTGATGAGCGTGTAGGCTGGTTCACTACAGAACAAACCGACTATGGTTTAGAAGCACAAAAAAGTAAAACTATCGAATATCTGGATAGATGGAGACTGGAAGTGAAGGATGAGGATTTAGAAAAGTTCAAAAATGGAGAACTTGTAGAGCCTAAAGAACAAATTGTTTACTATATAGACCGTGCAACTCCAGATAAGTGGGTTCCTTTTATAAAGCAGGGGATTGAAGACTGGCAGGTAGCCTTTGAAGAAGCAGGTTTTAAAAATGCAATTATCGCTAAGGACGCTCCAACAGTAGAGGAAGATCCAGACTGGAGTCCGGAAGATGTTAGATATTCTGTGGTTAGATACCTCGCTTCACCAATTCCAAATGCGAACGGCCCTCATGTAAGTGATCCACGTTCCGGAGAGATCCTGGAATCAGATATCAACTGGTATCATAACGTAATGACGCTTCTTAGAAACTGGTTCTTTGTACAGACTGCAGCGATTAACGAAGATGCTCAGGGTGTCGCTTTTAAAGATGAAGTAATGGGAAGGTTAATCCGTTTTGTTTCTTCTCACGAAGTAGGACATACACTGGGATTACCTCATAATATGGGAAGTAGTGTGGCATATCCGGTTGAAAAACTAAGAGATGCCGAATTCACTCAGGAATTTGGTACGGCACCTTCTATTATGGACTATGCAAGATTCAATTATATCGCTCAGCCAGAAGATGGTGATGTAGCTTTAATGCCTGAAATTGGAGTTTATGATAAATATGCAATTCAATGGGGTTATCGTCCTATTCCTGAAAAAGAAGGCAAGGAAGAAAAGGAAATTCTTGATGAATGGATCCTGGAACATGCTGGCGATGCCAAATATCGCTTCGGAAGACAACAAAGTGGGGTAATTGACCCTAGTTCGCAAACCGAAGATCTTGGTGACGATGCCATGCTTGCCAGTGAATATGGAATAAAAAACCTAAAAAGAATTGTTCCTAAATTGATAGAATGGACGGCGGAAGATGGCAAGGATTATGATGATCTTGATGATCTTTATGGGCAGGTGTTATCTCAATACAACAGATACATGGGTCATGTTGCTGCTAATATTGGTGGGGTGTACGAAAAATACAAGACCTACGATCAGGAAGGTGCAGTTTACACGCATGTAGATAAAGACACTCAGGAAAGAGCAATGAGCTTCTTGCAAGATCAGCTTTTTGAAACTCCGGAATGGATGATCAATCAGGAGATTTTCAATAAGATTGAATTCGACGGAAACATAGAGCGTATAAGAGGAATGCAGCAAAGAGCGCTGAATAATATTCTTGATTTCGGAAGAATGTCCAGATTGATGGAGAATGAAGAGATCAACGGAAATGAGGCTTATTCTTTACTGAATATGATGACAGATCTCAGAAAAGGCATCTGGGATGAAGTCTATTCAGGAAAAAGAATAGATCGTTACAGAAGAAATCTTCAGAGAGCATATATTGAAAGAATGGAATTCTTAATGAACGAAGAACAGGATGAAATTCCTGCGAGATGGAGAAACTGGGTCACCAGAAGTAATGTAAATGTTTCTCAAAGTGATATTAGACCAGTTGTAAGAGGTGAATTAAAGACCCTGGAAAGACAAGTGAAAAATTCAGTATATCGTTCCGGAGATACGTTGACCCGTTATCACCTACAAGATGTTCTAAAAAGAATAGATCTTATCCTGAATCCTATAAAATAAATTTAAAAGAATTTAATTATATAAAAAGCTGTCGTTTTTTAACGACAGCTTTTTTTGTTTTAACAACTCCTATCAACTCAGTGGTTTTGCATGATTTTAAATGAGCAATAAAAATTTATGTAAATTGATACATCAGAAAAAAGAAAAATCAGAATCCATGGCGTCCTAAACGATTTTTGAATTTTGGTTTTGAACCTCTTTACCTATTGTTTAGGGATTGCTTTTAAGTGCAATTATAGTTTTGGAGTTTTGAAAACAGCCTACTTTTAGTCTTCGTAGTAAAACAAGAAAAACCGCAGAGGCTGGCAGCAGAGGATGGCCGAGCGCAGCGGTTGCCATCCGCACGATAAGGCTTTTTGTAGTTTTCAAGAATGCTAAAATAAGCCAAGACTTTTTTGTTTTTTTTTGGCGATGCAAAAAAGAAAAAGATGTATTTTGAATTATTTATTTCATTTAGGAGGGGATTGATTCATAATATTAATTTCAAAACAAATCATCTTAAAACAAGACTTTTAAACCATTGATCTTTTTAAAAGTCAAAGAATAAGCAACTTAAAACATATAATCATGAAAAATTTGATCACCGCAATTTTCCTTTTGTTCAGTATCAGCCTATTTGCCCAAGAACCCAACTCTCCCCGTTCAGAAATGTCTAATGAAGAAATGGCAACTCTTGGAGCCAAAAGATTAACCATGCAATTAGATCTCACTGCTCAGCAGGAAGAAAAGCTCAAAACATTTTATTTGGATCAAATGGAATCCAGAAGAAAGCTCATGGAAAAATCTAAGAAAGAAAGAGATGAAATAAGACAGGATCGTATGGAGATGAACGAGGATCAAAAAGAGGAACTACGTAAAATACTTACTGAAGAACAGTTTACAAAATGGGAGCAACTTCAGGAAAAAAGACGCAAAGGAAGAAAAGCTCCTATGCGGGAAAGACAAAATTAAGTTTTCAACTTGAGGAATTGCAGTATTGCTTAGGCCCCGCAAAGCTGGAGTGTTCCTTATTATATATCCTGAAAATTGCTACAGAACGGCTTCAAGGCAAACCCAATATCTTTTTGGAAGGTTCGCTTTTTAGCTATATAATATTTACTTCAGCTTCAAGATCAATATTAAATTGATCTTTGATCTTCTTCTGGATGTTTTTGGAGAGCACCAGTAGTTCTGCTCCGGTAGCTTCTCCATAATTTACCAGCACCAATGCCTGATTTTTATGGACCCCGGCATCTCCTTTTCTATATCCCTTAAATCCTGCCTGATCTATTAACCACCCGGCGGGGACTTTAATTTCGTTGTCAGAAATTTTGTATGAAGGGATTTCAGGAAACTTTTCTTCCAGCTCCTTAAACTGATCCTGACTAATAATAGGATTTTTAAAAAAACTACCACTATTCCCAATTTCTTTTGGATCTGGAAGTTTAGATCTTCTTATGGCAATTACAGCATTTGAGATATCCTGAATCCCGGGTGAAGTAATGGCATTTTTTTCCAGTTCAGATCGTATAGCACCGTAATCGACGTTTAGTTGATGGTTTTCTTTTGTTAATCTAAACCTCACTGAGGTGATAATATACTGACCTTTAAGTTGGTTCTTAAAAACTGAATTTCGATATGAAAACTCACATTTTTCTAGACTAAATGTCTGCTCTTCCAAAGTTTGAACATTCATCGCCTTACAACTTACAAAGGAGTCTTTAAGTTCTACCCCGTAAGCGCCAATATTTTGAATAGGAGCCGTGCCAACATTTCCAGGAATAAGCGAAAGGTTTTCTAGTCCGCCATAATTTTGTTCCAACGTCCAAAGAACAAACTCATGCCAGTTTTCCCCGGCAGAGGCTTCAATGATAACCTCTTCATCTGTTTCTGAAACTATTTTTTTACCATTTAGAGCGATATGAACCACCGTTTTATGGATATCCCCGGTAAGCAACATATTACTGCCTCCTCCAAGAATAAATAGCTCTGATGCATAACTTTTGCGAAGCAGGCTCCTTAGATCATCAACATTTTCTATTGATATAAATTTATCTGCTCTAACATCAATGCCAAAGCTATTATGACCTTTAAGGGAGAAATTTCGCAAAACGCGCATTATTTCTGAAGCTTATATTGTTTTAATGCTTTTTCAAGTATTTCAATAGCTCTTTCAAGATTCTCCTTCTTTAGAACATACGCTATTCTCACCTGATTTTTCCCGGTATTTGGTGTAGAATAAAATCCTGCTGCCGGTGCAACCATTATGGTTTCGTTATCGTCTTCAAAATCTTCCAGAAGCCATTTGGCAAAATCATCTGCGTCTTCAATTGGTAATTCAGCAATACAATAAAAAGCTCCTTTTGGCTTAGCCACCTTCACTCCTTCTATTTTTTCCAGGCCGTCTACCAGAAGATTTCTTCTGAAGGTATATTGTTCTATAACATCGTCAAAATAAGATTGTGGAGTATCCAACGCAGCTTCACTGGCAATTTGAGCAAAAGTAGGCGGACTTAATCTTGCCTGAGCAAATTTCATGGCTGTTGCGATCACTTCAGTATTTTTAGATACCAAACAACCAATTCTCGCTCCACACATACTATAACGCTTGGAAACTGAGTCTACCATAATAGCATTTTCTGCAAGTTCAGGGATGCTCATGATGGAGTGATGCTCTGCACCTTCATAGGCAAACTCTCGGTAAACCTCATCAGAAATTATAAACAGATCATGCTTCAAAGCAAGATCGGCCAACTGTTGTACTTCGTCTTTTGTATATAAATAGCCTGTAGGATTTCCAGGATTACATAGCACGATCGCTTTTGTCTTTTCAGAAATTAATTTTTCAAATTCTGAAATTGGAGGTAACGCGAAATTATTATCTATACTAGACTGGATAGCTCTTATTTTAACTCCTGAAGCCGTTGCAAAACCATTATAATTGGCGTAAAATGGTTCTGGTATAATCACTTCATCGCCGGGATCTGTTATACTTCCCATAGCGAAAAGCAAGGCTTCAGATCCACCTGTTGTAATAATAATATCTTCCTTATTTACCGGAAGTGAAGATTTTTGATAATAGCCTGCCAGTTTTTCTCTATAGCTGTCAAAACCTGCAGAATGACTATAAGAAAGCACTTCAATATTATGATTTCTTACCGCATCTAAAGCAGCTTCCGGAGTTTTAATGTCCGGTTGACCAATATTTAACTGATAAATTTTTCTGCCTTTTTTTGAAGCAGCTTCAGCAAAAGGAACAAGTTTTCTTATTGGAGATTCAGGCATTTCCAGCCCTTTATTAGAGATCTTAGGCATAGCTTATTATTTATGGGTGCAAAATTGCAAAATTAATGCATTAATCAAGAATATTCTATGGGGAATTATTCCCGGATTTTTAATTTAAGCTCATAAAAAAAGCTCTCCATATTAGAGAGCTTTTTCAAAACTATAAATTTATTAATTTATTTAGTATCGCCAGCTTCGTCTTTTACAAGACCTTTAATTTTTAAAGCTTTCGTTGGCTCTGCCGCATTTGAATATACCGTTACGGTTTTTCTGATTGGCCCAACTCTTTTTGTGTCATACTTCACTTCAATTTCACCCGTTTTTCCAGGCATTATTGGTTCTTCAGGTTTCTTAGGAACCGTACATCCACAACTGGATTTAACGTCTTCAATCACTAAAGGAGCATCTCCCGTATTAGTGAATTCGAATACTCGAACGCCATCACTGCCTTTCATTATTTCGCCATAGTCAATGGTTTCAGACTTAAATTCGATTTTCGCTGTTTTTTGAGCCTGCGCACTTGCAAGTCCTACAAAAACGAATATGGCTATTGCAATTAGTTTTTTCATAATTTTAAATTTTAATCGGATTAGTAAAGATAAGCTGAAATAGTTTAATTCTCAAAATTTTAATCATTTCAGCAGCTTTCATAATCCTACATTAATAATTACTTTTGCCATTATTTCAAAAATCAGACCAAGAAATGGCAATTGCTTCACAATATAATGCGAAAAAAGTAGAGGATAAGTGGTATGACTACTGGATGAAGAACAATTATTTTCATTCAGAAGTTGATGATAGAGAGCCTTATACAATCGTAATTCCGCCGCCAAATGTCACAGGTGTTCTACACATGGGCCACATGTTGAACAATACCATTCAGGATGTATTGGTGCGAAGAGCAAGATTGAAGGGATTAAATGCCTGCTGGGTTCCTGGTACAGATCACGCTTCTATCGCTACGGAAGCAAAAGTAGTTGCTAAACTCAAAGCTGAAGGTATAGATAAGAATGATCTTACCCGTGAGGAATTTTTGCAGCATGCCTGGGAATGGACCCATAAACATGGCGGAATCATTCTACAGCAGTTAAAGCACCTTGGAGCATCTTGTGATTGGGAACGAACCAAATTCACGATGGATGATGATATGTCTGCCTCCGTGATCAAGGTTTTCGTAGATCTTTACGAAAAAGGCCTGGTGTATCGTGGTTACCGAATGGTAAATTGGGATCCACAGGCGAAAACAACACTTTCAGATGAAGAAGTGAATTATGAAGAAAGAAATGGAAAACTTTATCATTTAAAATATAAAATAGACGGGACTGAAGATTACTTAACCATTGCCACTACCAGGCCTGAAACTATTTTAGGAGATACCGCAATTTGCATCAATCCCAATGATGAGAGATTTACACATCTAAAGGGAAAGAAAGCGATAGTTCCTATTTGTAACAGGACGATTCCAATTATCGAAGATGAGTATGTAGATATGGAATTTGGAACCGGTTGTTTAAAAGTGACTCCCGCGCATGATGAAAATGATAAAAACCTTGGAGACAAGCATGATCTTGATGTTATTGATATTTTTAATGACGATGCTACTTTAAATAATTACGGACTTCATTACGAGGGAAAAGATCGATTTGTGGTTCGTGCTGAAATTGTAGAAGAGCTTGAATTATACGGTTTTCTTGATAAAGTAGAAGATCACATAAATAAAGTAGGAACCAGTGAACGTACGGGTGCGGTTATAGAACCTAAGCTTAGCGATCAGTGGTTTTTGAAAATGAAGGAAATGGCGCAGCCTGCAATAAAAGCGGTATTAGGGGATGATATTAATCTTGTTCCTGAAAAATTCCTGAATACCTACCGCCACTGGATGGAGAATGTTCGGGACTGGAATATTTCCCGTCAGCTGTGGTGGGGGCATCAGATTCCCGCTTATTTCTACGGAAAAGGTAAAAATGACTTTGTAGTTGCAGAAACTTTAAATCAGGCTGTTTTAAAAGCTCGTGAGGTAACTGGAAATGCAGAATTGCAGGCTTCAGACCTTACCCAGGATAAAGATGCGCTGGATACCTGGTTTTCTTCATGGTTATGGCCAATGAGTGTTTTCAACGGAATCCTGGAGCCTGAAAATAAAGAAATTGAATATTATTATCCTACCAATGATTTGGTTACTGCACCTGAAATTCTGTTTTTCTGGGTAGCCAGAATGATCATGGCCGGATATGAATACAGAGGAGAGCGACCTTTTAAAAATGTTTATCTAACGGGTATTGTTAGGGATAAGCAAAGACGAAAAATGTCTAAATCCCTTGGTAATTCACCAGACCCACTTGGTTTAATAGAACAATACGGCGCAGATGGTGTGCGTGTAGGCATGTTGTTAAGTTCTCCTGCCGGGAACGATTTGATGTTTGATGAAGATCTCTGTAAGCAAGGTAGTGGCTTCACAAATAAGATCTGGAATGCCTTTCGTTTGGTAAAGGGTTGGGAAATTTCAGAAAAAATTGAGCAGCCGGAAACTGCAAAAATGGCTATTAACTGGTATACAGCCAGGTTTCAGAAAACCATTAGAGAAATAGAAGATCATTATTCTAAATATAGGATCAGTGATGCTCTAATGTCTACTTATAAGTTGATTTGGGATGATTACTGTAGCTGGTTTCTGGAAATGGTAAAACCAGGTTATGGGGAACCAATGGATGCTAAAACTTATAAGGCGATAATTGCTATTCTGGAAGAAAATTTGAAGATTTTGCATCCGTTTATGCCTTTTGTTACCGAAGAGATCTGGCAGGAAATTACTGAACGAACTCCAGAAGAGGCTTTGATTATTGCCAAATGGCCGGTAGAGAAAGAATTTGATGAAACTATTATCAAGGAATTTTCTCATGCAGCTGAAGTAATTGCCGGAGTAAGAAAAATTAGGAAAGACAAGAATATTTCTTTTAAGAATGAAATAGATTTCAGCGTTCTTAATAATGAAAATACTTCCAAAACTTTTGATGGTGTAATTTCAAAAATGGGCAATATCTCTAATTTGGAATATGTAACCGGATCTGTAGATGGAGCACTTTCCTTTAGAGTACGCTCTAATGAATATTTTATTCCTATTGCAGGCGCTATAGATGTAGAAGCGGAAAAAGAAAAAATTCAGGAGGAATTAAATTATACGGAAGGTTTCTTAAAATCTGTAGATAAAAAGCTTTCTAATGAGCGGTTTGTAAACAATGCGCCAGAAAAAGTGGTTGCGATAGAAAAAGCTAAAAAAGCAGATGCAGAGGCTAAGATTGAAGCATTAAAGGCAAGTTTGAAGAGCTTAAGTTAATTACAACAAAATAGCATTATTAAAAAAAGAGGGCGATTTGCCCTCTTTTTTAGTTCAATATAACAACTAATCTCTATTCAGGAATTTTCTCTGTACGAGATTCTACGAGTTCAATATATTTCTTTTCAGCTGCTTTTTAATTCAGAAAAAACTTAACTATCAATCCTCCCACAAGCCATACATAGCAAATAAGAGCAAGGTATTTCAAAGTCTTTTCCAAAACTTCACTTTTCGGCGCCATCTCTTTCATAAACATGACATCATCTCTTTTAAAGAATCCCAGGTATAAAAGAAAGCCTGAAATTGCCAGAAAAACCATATTCAGCCAGAAGGTATAATTGATCTTGAAATATTCAGTATCCTGAATTTTTACTGAAGATGGATCTGGTAAAGCTCCAAAAAGATCAAATCCGTAATGCAGAGCCAGAGAAGCTCCGATCAACGATGTGAACAGTAGAAAGAGAATAAAAAAGCTCATTTTCCATCCATAGTACTTTGCGTTGATCCTAAGGATGGGAAAAACCACCAGATCACTAAAAATAAAGGCCATTACTCCGGCAAAGCTGACTCCTTTTCCAAATAATAAGGCTGCCAGAGGAATGTTTCCCATAGAACCTATAAAAGTTATAAATGCCGCTAATGGCCCTACGATAACATGTTCCAGTATTGTAAAAAATCCAAAATCGGTAGTTCCCTGCCCGCTATTAATAAACAAGGTTTGAAAAAAAGAATCGGGAACAAAAGCGGCAACAATTCCGGCAATGGTAAAGCCTACGGTTACGTCTTTCCAAACCATCTTCCACTCCATCCCATATTGCTGAGAAACTTTGGCCCAGTTGGTCTCAGATTTCATTTTCTTTTTCCAGGATTTATCAGAATTTTCATCATCATCGTCTTCACTATCCAATCGCTCCCTGGCCTTTTTTATAAGTTTTTTTGGATTTATCAGCCTTATCAATAACCAGCTTATAAGAATCAGGATGATACCACCCACATATTCGCCCACTACGAATTGCCAGCCCAGGAAAATTGAGATAATAATTCCCAGTTCTATCACAAGGTTGGTAGAAGCCAGTAAGAATCCTATGGAAGAAATAAAGCTCGCTCCTTTTTTAAACAAACTTTTTGTAGATGCAAGAGCTGCAAAACTACAGGAGCTGCTTATAAATCCGAAGAACGTTCCCAGTAATAAACCTCTAGATTCTTCCTGCCCCATAGTTTCCTGCATCCTTTTTTCGGTCACAAAAACCTGGATACAGCTACTTATAATATACCCGAGTGCAAATGCCCATAAGGCCATCCAGAAAAATCCGCTGGTTGTATATGCGGCTTCGCCCCATTTGCTTAAAAAATCATTCATGTCAAATAATATTTTTGGCCGATTATTATTTCCATCAAACTGAACTTATTTCATCTGCTATATTGAGACCCTAAACTAAATTCAGGGTGACGTCATCAATTTAAATGTCATTCAGAACGCAGCGGTAGCGCAGTGAAGAATCTCATGTAATCCTGGGGATTCTTCGCTGCGCTCGGAATGACATTAATTCAACTTAGCACTTCTTAACCTCAACGCATTTCCAATAACAGAAACCGAACTAAAGCTCATCGCCAGTGCTGCGATCATTGGTGATAATAGCAATCCAAAGAATGGATACAATACTCCCGCTGCAATAGGGACACCTACGGTATTATAGATCAATGCGAAAAATAGGTTTTCTTTAATATTTCTCATCACTTTTTCGCTCAGCCTGATCGCTTTAAGAACACCTTTTAAGTCGCCTTTCACCAGGGTAACCTCAGCGCTTTCAATCGCCACATCGGTTCCGGTTCCCATGGCAATCCCAATATTTGCCTGCGCCAGGGCCGGAGCGTCATTTATACCATCTCCTGCCATGGCAACTTTTTTCCCTTCTCCCTGCAGTCTTTTAACCTCTTCCATTTTATCTTGAGGAACCATTCCTGCTTTAAAGTCGGCGAGACCGAGTTCTTTTGCAACGGCAGCGGCTGTCTTTTCATTATCACCGGTAAGCATCACCACCTTTATCCCTTCTTTTTGAAGTTCATGGAGCGCTTCCCTGCTGGTTTCTTTAATTTTATCTGAAATAGTTACAAATCCTACTATTTTTGAATTTACAGCGAGATACGAAACCGTTTTACCCTGTTCCTGTTCTGCAGTTACTTTCTTGTTGATCTCTTCGGAAATTTCAGCGTTTTCGACCTTCATCAATTTATCGTTTCCAAGAGCGAGCTGTTTTTCTTCAAATTTCGCCTCTACGCCTTTTCCTGTAACCGAATTAAAATCTGAAGCTTCTCCATATTCAATATTTTCAGCTTTAGCATATTTAACTGTTGCGGTTGCCAGAGGGTGTTCGCTTTGCGCATTTACTGAAGCGATCAAACGTGTAATTTCATCTTCGCTATATTCCGAAGAAACAGAAACGACTTTTTCTACAGAAGGTTTTCCTTCAGTAATCGTCCCCGTTTTATCAATAATAAGCGTATCTATCTGGTTCATTTCTTCAAGCGCACGTGCATTCTTGATCAAAACACCGTTTTTCGCACCTTTCCCTACCCCTACCATGACTGACATGGGTGTGGCAAGACCCAGCGCACATGGACAGGCTATGATTAGCACTGCAATGGCATTTACCAGCGCATACACATAAGCCGGATCTGGGCCATAGATAGCCCAGACTATAAAGGTAATTACCGAAATGGCTACTACTACAGGCACAAAATAAGCTGAGATTCTATCTGCCAGTTTTTGAATGGGCGCCTGTGAACGACTGGCTTCATTTACCATTTTGATGATCTGGGCCAGAAGGGTTTCATCTCCCACTTTTTCGGCAGTCATGGTAAAACTTTGATTTCCGTTAATAGTTCCGGAACTTACCTTATCTCCTTCTTTTTTATCAACGGGAATAGGCTCTCCGGTGATCATAGCTTCATCAATACTGGATTTTCCTTTCTTAATAGTTCCGTCTACGGGAATTTTATCTCCCGGCTTTACTCTTAAAATATCACCTTGCTGAATTTTATCTACAGAGATTGTTTCTTCATCCCCATCAACCACTCTTACCGCGGTATTTGGAGCAAGTTTTAATAATTCCTTGATGGCTGAATTTGTCCTGCTATGAGCACGTGCCTCTAACACCTGCCCCATAAGAACCAGCGTAAGAATCACCGTAGCTGCTTCAAAATAAACATGCACGGTTCCCATTTCAGTTTTGAATTGAGGAGGAAAAAAATCTGGAAATACTAATCCAAATACGCTGAAGATCCAGGCGACTCCGGCACCAATTCCAATAAGGGTGAACATATTGAGGTTCCAGGTTTTGATGGAGCGGTAAGCACGTTCAAAGAACATCCAGGTAGCATAGAATACTACCGGAAGAGAAAGTCCGAATTGCACCCAGTTCCAGACCTTCATTCCGGCCAGATCATAAAGGGGATTGTCCGGGATCATTTCAGACATCGCAATTAGGAATATGGGCAGGGTAAAACCAACGGCAATCCAGAATTTTCGAAGTAATTTTTTATAACTTTTCTCTTCTGCTGAAGCTTCGGGCTCCATAGGAACCAGGTCCATCCCGCAAATTGGACAATCTCCCGGTCCATCCTCTACAATTTCCGGATGCATCGGGCAGGTATATTCCGTAGATTTCGGAGTTGCACTTACCTCTTCTACCAAATCCATCCCGCATACAGGACAGTCTCCGGGTTTATCATAGGTTTTATCGCCTTCGCAGTGCATAGGGCAATACCAGGTTCCCGTGCCTTTTTCTGGGTTCTTTTTCTTTTTATTTGAATGTCCGGCAGATTTTGACCTTTTTTCTCCCGGCTTCATTATATGATAATTTCCACCGTCTTTTTGAAGAGCATTTTCAAATTTTTCAATTTCGATATGCTCTTTCATACTGATCTCGGCCTCTTCTTTTTCTAAATTTACAGAAGCCTTTACAACGCCATTAACGTCATTCAGAATTTTTTCCACATGAGAACGGCATCCATTACAGGTCATCCCGGTAATCTGATAGGTATGCTGCATCGGTTTTTCTGCAGAATTTTCAGCATCTTCCGGCATCGCGATATGATAATTCCCACCGTTTTTCTGAAGAGCCTCTTCAAATTTTTCAATTTTGATATGCTCTCTCATTTCAATCTCGGCTGCGGCTTTCTCCAGATTCACTGAAGCATTTAGTACTCCATCAACTTCACTTAAAGTTTTTTCTACATGAGCACGACAACCGTTGCAGGTCATTCCCGAAATTTTATAATTATGTTTCATTTTTTTTATATAAACTTCCTGAAATAAGAATTTCAGAAGATATTAAACTATGCAAAGTTACGCGAGGAAAGATGGAAAGAATTTCGATATTTTAGAAATATCTTTTAATTCAAAAAAAAAACCGCCTAAAATATAAAAGATGAATTTTAGGCGGTTAATTTATTATGCTGCATAAGCTTCACAGGCACTTACACATTCTTTGCATGCTTTCGCGCAATCCTGGCAGTGCTTATGATCGTGTTTTCCGCATTCGTCAGCGCAGGCCTGGCAAACTTTTTTACAGTAATCTACCAGTCCCTGTACATCCTTGTAATTAGTTGCCAGAACCTGGTTAAGCGTTGAACAAACTTCTGCACAAACCCTGTCAGTTCTAATACAGTCTTTCATCATTTTCACATTGTCTTCATCCAGACAGGCATCTGCACAATAATTACAATGGTTGATACAATTTCCTAATGCGCTAATTAATTTCTCATTTCTCATAATATCTGATTTTTAGTTGTTTATATAAATCTAAGAATCAGAATCAATGCAAGCCTTTAAAATTTTGCTAAGAACTTTCAGTTTTAAATGAATTTAACTTTCGAGAGGAATAATTAAGAGTTTTTTATGTCCACTAACTTCCAACTCCAACCGTCCTGCCGGACAAGTGTTTTAAACATTCTTCTGTTATAATCAATATCTTCTGGAAAATTATCATCTTTCAAATTATCAAAAATGAGTTCTTTTTCTAAAAGTTTTTTGATACCTGGAGATGGAGGCCCATGTTTCTCAGGGTTTATGTGGGTGACTTCAGTAAGAACCTCAAAATAATTTTCGTAGGCGATCATCAGTGGCTTAATTTCTTTATACTCCGGTCTTATTTCCTCTTTTACTTGATCTGAAATAATAATCAATGCCTCATAAAGTCTCGCCAGCTGAAGTATGATCGCATTTTTCTCTTTATTATTATGAAAATAATGGATCACAGGATAAGCGCGATGCTGCTGACTGTATTTAATTATTGATTCTGAAATATCTTCAACTTTTTTGATGAAAGGTTCAAAATTTTCTCCGTTCCATCCACTAATTATTATTTCTTCGGGACTGCTGCCAAGTGTACTCAATCTAATTCCAAGTTTGCGCTGGTCTATTACTGCTGAAAGTACCGGAATAAAATAAGTAACAGACATGGTAAGAAGGATGAGGCCCGTAAAAGAATAAATGCTGGTCACTATTCGCCATAAATCTGTTGAGGCCACATAATCACCCATCCCCAGGGTTGATAGTGTAAAACCACTGTAATATGTAATTTGCCAGAAATTTGCAGGTACTTTTGTAGTGCTATCAATAATGGATGCTGGATGTGAATAAAGAATACAAACAAGACTTCCCCATAACAATAACACCCAAATAAGGACGATAGAAATCAATAAAAAATAACCGCCGTGAGCCAGTATTTTTGCTTTGCCATTTCTTCCGGAAACTATCAGTAAAAGTTTCCAGAAGAGATGCGAAAATCTACTGGTCAACCATCCTCCACCCTGCATAGACAAAGTAGTTTGAAGAATATCAAGCACAATGGACAGATAGAGGATTACCCCTATAAACAGTAAGATTTCCATAATATTTATTTTGGTTGATTGTACAAAAGCTTAAAATTCTTAGCCTGATAAATACTATTATCTTAAACTCTTGTTTCTTAAACTGAATCCAGGCTTTTTCTATCTTTTACATGCCTGTTCTTATACTCTGAGGGAGTTATGCCGGTAGCCTTTTTAAAAGAAGTTGAAAGATATGCGGGGGTAGAATATCCTAAATTATCAGCGATCATTGCAATATTCCATTCATTATAATTCAATAACTCCTTGACACGTTCTACACGAACTGCATTATAAAATTTCTGAATACTCTGCCCTTCACTCTCACTAAAAACGTGGGTAATATGGCTATAATCAAAATGCAACTCTTTAGTTAAAATGCTGGATAGTTTATGGTTAGAGGTATCGTTTGAGTAGACCTCCTCTATGATCACAGATTTGATAGAATTAATTAGTTTTTCATTTCGATCCTGAATAATTTCAAATCCAACCTGTTCAAAACGTTTTTGGAGCTGATGAATTTCAATGCTGGTTAATTCCCTATTCAGGTTTGCCTCTCCTAAGCTAATTTTAGAAAAAGGAATTTCCAGATCCTGGAGAATATCTTTGACCGTTATTATACAGCGCTGGCAAACAACATTCTTGATATGAAGAGGATAATTATTCAAAATTCTTGGTTTATTGAACTAAAATTCAATTAAAAATAATAAATCAGGCTGAAACTTGTTCAGCCTGATCCACAATTATTTACATGATGGTTTCTTCAACACGACCACACTTAAGCATTTTATCTCCAAAATATGGGTTTCTAATTTCTTCTGAATTTGAATACCAGAAATCCCCTTTTCCTTCAAAGGCCATTGGGCAGAACTGCTTATAGATCTTTCCTGAAGAAATAGCTTCTTTAAGTACCGGCTCCATAGCCGCAGTTAATTCTGAAAAGACCTCTCTTTGCTGATTGATATTCTCTGTAGCTACCATTCTACCGGCAATTTTAGCGATCTCCGGTCTGGCTTCGTTTAAGGTATTTCTTAAGTTTTCTGCTGACTTTCGGCTAGCTGAAGCATCAGTTCTAACCAGAGCATCTTTTACAGCCAGATACTCTTCAAAAGCCTGTTTTACCTTTTCATTACTAAATTCAGCAGGTACCTCTTTCATTGGTTTTTCATCATCCATTTCTTTAGAATCCTGACTCATTTCATGATGATCTTCAGCAACAGTTTCCTCTTTCTCCTTTTTAGAATCTGCACAAGAAGAAAGAATTAAACTTCCTGCAATTAAACTCATCGTTATTAAACTTCTTACTTTCATTTTCATTTTTATGATTATTTACTATTGATATTTGACGTATTTATATGTTAATGATAACAATCTATTTTTTATTCTTCTTTTTTGGCTGAATAATCTTTCTAACGGTTGGGGAAGAGATGTACCAGAGTAAAAATCCGCTTAAAACCGTAATAAGACCAAGCAAAGAAAAGCTTCTAAGCAGGAGATTATTAAAATCATCCCTTCCTTCGTAATCCATTGTGTGCGTCATCCAAAGAAAATCAAACCAGCGCCAGTCCCTGTGACGCACGCTTTTAAAATTTCCTGTCAAAGCGCCTACGTAGGCCTTTAGGTTCTCATCGGTATCATAGGAAATCACATATGCAGGCAGCAAATTTTCACGATATTCGTGATGCTTACCTGTTTCAGTTATCCTCTGGATTCCGGATACTTCCAGATCTGCTCTCATATATCTTGAGGCTATATCAAGGGCCTGTTGCTTACTAATCTCATCAATTTTTTCTCCAGAACGCGCATCCATTAATATTTTATTATTGATATAATAGAACGGCTGCCCTGAGATCTCCTGAAGTTTTACAGAAGTAACCCGTAGTTCCGGATCCAGTACTGTTGGACTCTTAAGGTCTGAAAAAGATGATTGAACCGGCTTCTCTTTTTTAAACTGATCACCATGTATCTCATCAAGGTCTGTCCAGCTAAAATAGAGTCCGCTTACCGTCCACATGATGAACTGTATCCCAATGAATAGTCCCAAATAACGATGGGCTTTCCTGATATTGAGTGCTGTTTTTCGTTTTACGATCATTTATTTCAATGGTAGGTTATCTAGATTTTAGTTCAATAAAATATTCATACTTAAAAAACCAAAGCCATTTTTATATTTAATGAGAATGGGCTCCATTGTTTTCAGACTCCAGGTATTCTCCCTGTGGCCCTACTCCTTCAATATAAACCAGTTGTGCCCCATAATGGCCTGCTTCTGAAACAGAATAGGCCGCAAATCCAAGAATTAAAAAAACCACTATTTCAAAAATTCGATTCTTTTTCAATAGAAATAAACTTACTAATTTTAAAGTTGCAGCGACAGCACTGGAATAAATAGTCCACTCAGCAAATTTATCGTGCTGTGCTAGTACACTTTTTGCCATTTCAGTTAGGTCATGTACGTGCGGGTGCGCATATACTCCGGCAATATAAGCCCCTATAAAACCGAAGCCCACACATAATAAAATAACCCAATCAAGATTTCGCTTTAGCACGAATATTTGAATAAGTTGAAGGATTCCTCCCAACAACAACAGTACGATTGGGAAATGGACTATTAGTGGATGTAAATTTGGAAAATCGTCCAGCTCAGCTTTTACTTTGTTAGAGGACTTCTCTTTACTTTCACCTTGATAGCCTCCCTCATTTTCAGCATCCTGTAATTCAGGTTGTGCAGTGATTGTATCTTGTTCCAATTCCTGTTCAGCAGTATTGGTCGAGTGATCATGACCTTCATGATTATCCTGAGCTTGTGTCGCAAGCGTTAGGGTGCTAAAAAAGAATAATATGTATAATTTTTTCATCATATAAGTTTTCAATATAACTCCTTGGAAGGAGCGACAAAAACGATTAATTGCAGGAAAAATGGAGAGAATATATTATTCTCAACTAATTACTATTAAAACGACTCTCTCCTTTTTCCTTGCATTTATTTATAATCTTATAAGTTTCTAAAAAAACCGAAAGTCTCACATGGTGCTCATCGTAAATCTTCTCAATTTTTCCCTTTTCCTATTTTTATGAACCTCTTCTTCAGTCTCTCTATAAGAAAAGCATTTCCGGGATTTTAAATTCTCAATCCTTCCTATTGAAATTCTTTAAAACTTGAAGGACAATCCTCCTCCAGCTCCAAACCTATTATCGTAACTACCCATTAGAGAAAAATTCTTTGATAGAAAATACTCCAGTCCGGCACTCCAGGTTTGTTCATTTTCAAAATCTTTTCCTTCTTCCAGGTCATTTACCCATCCAAAATCTGCCTGAAATTCATACTCTCCAAAAACAGCCAATCTTGGAAAAATCATAATTTCCCTCGCAAGACTAATCTGGGGTCTTAGTTTACTATCTAAACGTACATCGAGCGAAAACATATAGGGGGTGAAATATCTAAGTCCCCCAATTGCAGTGGTACTTAGCTCATCCATACTGTTTTCCATTTCATTTTCTACATTCACACCTCCGAATAATCGTACCCAGTCATTGATATAATATTCATAAGAAAATTCAGCTTCCAGGTTCTGGTTCCATCCATACTCTGCCAATGCTGTAAATTGATTTCTAACATTTGAGCTAACAACATTCAATTCAGTCATATGCGACGCCGCATCCAGCATTCCCCAGGTATAGAATTTATTGGTTTCCCTAACCAGATTACTAACAGGAAAGGGTTCCATCCGTTCATCTCTCTTAGTATCATAGCTTACTATTCTGGCCATTCCTGCATCCATGTGATATAGTATATGGCAATGAAAAAACCAGTCACCATACTCATTTCCATAAAACTCTATGGTGACCTCCTGCATAGGCGGCACATTTACGGTGTGTTTAAGAGGTGAATATTCTCCATTTTTATTAAGAACTCTAAAGAAATGCCCGTGTAAATGCATTGGGTGATGCATCATGGTTAGATTATTAAAAGTAATACGGGTAACTTCATCACCTTTAATTTTTATCTTATCTGCTTCAGATAGCGTCACTCCGTTCATACTCCATATATACCTGTTCATGTTTCCTGTTAAATTCAGTAATACATTGGTCACAGGAATGCTATCGTTAAACTCTGTCTTCTCCGGAGCTTTTAAATAATCATAATTATATTCTGAAAACATATCCATTCCCTGCATGCCTTCCTTAGAATCTTTTTTCATTTCGCTCATGCCATTCATTTCCTGATTTGGTTTATCAGAATTGGACATTTTCATAGTGTCATTCTTCATTTTCATTTTTGAGTGATCCATTTGAGAATGATCCATTTTCGCCATAGATGAATCTTTTTCCATCTTCATTTTTGAATGATCCATCCCGGAGTGATCCATTTCAGGATTTTGTTTTTTATCCTCCATCTTCATCCCCCCGTGATCCATGTTATCCATCTGCATGCCCCACTTTTCTTTAAGTTTATAGGGTTCTGGATGATTAGGGCGGGATTGCAATGCAGGAGCACCCATCTTCATATCCATCTTTGCCATTTTCTGCATCATTCCAATCTTATCGGGGCGAGGTACATCCGGCGCCGGCAGGACTTCTCCCTGCCCGAGAAACGCAGAAGCAGTTCCTGAACCATCCTGGGCCATAATTTTAAATTCCATTTTTCTATTTTCTGGAATTTCTACAATAAAATCATAAGTTTCAGCTACCCCTATAAATGTTTTATTGCGTTTCACCGGAACTACATTTTTTCCATCAGCAGAAACCAATGTCGGCGTCTCGCCTCCAAACGTCATCCAGAACGAAGTAGAGGCTGAACCATCAATAATTCGCAACCTTACTTTTTCTCCAGGTTTAAATTCAGGATATTCAATTTTTTCCTCTCCGTTAATCAGGAACGCGGGATAATATATATCTGCAATGTCAGCGCCTTCCATACGCTGCCTCCAAAAATCTAATTGGGCACCAAAAGCTCCACGCTTAATTACCTGGTTAAGCGGAGTGGCAGTTCCTTTTTTAATATTATACCATTCAGTTCCTCTTTTTAAAAATCGAAGTACATCTTTTGGTTTCTCGTTAGTCCAGTCTGAAAGTACTAAGACAAGATCTTTATCATACTCCAGTTCTTTTTCCTTTGGATGAATTAAAAGAGAACCAAAAACACCGCTTTGCTCCTGTAACATGGTATGGGAATGGTACCAATAGGTTCCATTTTGTTTTATCTCAAATTCATATTTAAAGGTAGTTCCTGGTTTAATTGGAGGAGTTGTAAGATAAGGTACTCCATCAAAAAAGTTTGGAAGCAACATTCCATGCCAGTGAATGGAAGTTTCCACATCCATCTTATTCTCCACATAAATCACTGCATACTCCCCTTCGGTAAACTCCAGCGTTGGCCCGGGAATTCCTCCGTTCACTGTCATGCCCATTACTTCTTTACCGGCTTTATTTACTTTTTCCTGGTCAATGGTAAGTTGGTATTCCCGTACCGGCAGGTCATTTACATTACCTTCCACCGAGGCTTCCAATTCTTGCTGCGCATATCCTGTAACTCCAACAATCAAGATTAAGATTAGTAGATAATTTTTCAATATCATTTTATTTTTTTTAAAGTACTGTCAAAATCAGCGCAGTCGAAGTTTTACAAGAGCCTTCCAATGCGCTTAGGCTGACATGAGTAATAATAAAATTGTTAAACACACTTTATTATTTATCAATTTTCATTTTCCAGACGGTAGATAATCTTCTTCATCTGGGCAATTTCTCGTTTCTGTGCTTCAATGATCTCCTCGGCCAGTTTTTTAGTCTCGGGATCTTTTAAATCGGCTCTTTTACTGGTTAATACCGCAATAGAATGGTGAGGTATCATCGCTTTCATATACAAAACATCTCCAATTATGGGTCTCTGTGCTCTCACTAAACCTAATGCACTTACGAACAAAACAAGGCTCCCTACATAAATGGCGATATTTTTTTTCCTATTCTTATACATATTTAACATGAGGGATAACATGATTACTGCCATAGCAGCAATACCCAAACAGGTCATGTAAAACCGGGTTAGACTAAAGTAAACATGGTCAAATTCATAAGTATTCAAATACATTGTGATATACATGGCTACAAATGATAGTCCAAGCATAAGAAAGAATTTGCCGTAATTGTTTCCTTTCATACTGTCATGTTTTTTGTCTTCTGAATTCATTTTGTTGGTTTTATGGTTGGTATAATAAAATTTACTTTTTAATGGTTTTCTTTACAGATCCACAATTCAGCATCTTTTCCCCGAAATAAGGATTTCTTATTTCTTCCACATCTGCATACCAGTAAGCTCCTTTATTATTAAAGGCCATTGGACAGAATTTTTTATAAATAGCTCCGCCAGACAAGGCCTCTTCAAACATTGGCCCTGCTTTTTCGGTAAATTTTGAAAATAATTCCCGCTGTTTTTCTATGTCATCGGTGCTGGCTATCTGCCCGGCAATAGATTTCATCTCTGCCCGTTCTTCGGTAAAAGATTCTTCCATGCTCTTAGCAACATCTTTAACCTGGCTGGCATCTGCATTGGTCAAAGCCAATTTCATCTCCAGATAATTATGCCATATTTTCCCGGTCATTCCATCTTTAAAATCCTGATCGGCCACATCTACCGTCTCCTTTTCTGCCTTTTTAACCTCTTCAGGGCTATTTATCTCCACTGACTGTTTACCTTTATTATCCACACAAGACGTAAATACAATGGCTGTAAACAGAATAGCAAACAGATTTAATATTTCTCTTTTCATTTTTTGATTAGTTTTAATTAAGTATCTAAAATACAGGTTCACAAAGCCTTAGATTGTTATAATTTCTTGAAACTTCTATAAAATTTGGTCTAAAGAATTTCTAAAATTTTGGTTTAACGTCTTATATTCAGTGAGACTCATACCGGTTTCAGTCTTAAATTGCCTGGACAGATGATTCACATTACTGTAATCCAGCAACTGACTCATTTGTGTGAAATTATATTCCTTTGACTGAATAAGTTCCTTTACTTTTTCGATTTTCAGCTTTATAAAATACTTCTCTACGGTAGTATTTTCGGTATAAGAAAAAATCCTGCTCAAACGTGAATAATCACTGTCGGTCTCTTCAGAAAGATAATTGGATAAAGTGCCGGTCTTTTGAATAGGCAGGTTTTCCAGAAGTCGAATAAGACATAATTTAACCTGTTCCACCAGAATCCTGTCACTGCTCTGCAATAATTCAAAGCCATTTTCATGAAGAACTTTGTGCAGTTTCTTTTCATGCACTTCCCTGTTTTCACTCTCATACACTACCCGCCCCAACTCTACAAGTTTAATATCGAGCCCGGCCTCAATTAGCTCATTCCTTACTACTTTTATGCAGCGGTCACAAACCATATTTTTTATAAAGACTTCTATCATCATAATCTGGCTGGAATTTTCCTAAAATCTTATTTTTGAACCTTAAAAGGAATAGCAATTTTCACCTTTTCCCAGCTAAGAGTAATCTCACCTTGTTGCTCCGCCGTTTTAGTTACTTCATACCTTAATTCCTCCTGAAGCTTCTCCAATTTTAAAGGTTTAGTCTCCAGTACCAATACATTTTTAGCTTCATCATACTCATCCTTCCCATGCTGGTCCCAATGGCTGTTGAACATCACCTTCCAGGTTTCTTTTCCGGGAACCGTAAAAAAGGCATACTTCCCTGCAGGTAATATTTTCCCGTTAAAGTCAAGATCTTTATTGGTTTCCAGCCAGGTTACTTTATGAGCACCAGATTGCCATACACGATCATAGCCTACAAGACCGCCAAAAATCATCCTGTCCCTTACTGAAGGGGATGAATAATCTATATGTACATGCGCGTCCCCAATCATAGCCATTGCACTGGTATGAGGGCTCAGACTTTTTTTCGAATTTTCAGAACTTTTCTTCATGTTATGACCGGAATGATCTTCATGCTGGGCATTCGCTTGAATTGTAAAAGCTGCGATAAGGGCTATGTAAATCAGGTTTTTCATTTTCTTATTTTTTTAAATTATTGTTTTGGGTTATAATTTCTTGACGAGGAATGGGTCTTGATTATTTTCCAGGTATCTTCATTTCTTTTTAAAATTGAGGTGGCTACTCCTTTTTTCTGAATTTTTCTTTGTTCGCCTTCTTCTTCTTCTTCATTAAATATGATGGTATAGACATAGGTTTCCGTAGTAAAAGCATAGGGTAGATCTACATTAACATCCAGCTTATAATCTGAATATTTGAAACTTTCAAAATGTCCCAACTCCGGTCCCAAATGCTGGTCTATATATTCTTTATAAGTCCCTTCAACCCCACCAGATTCATAAACTTCTGACGAATCTGAAAAAAGTTTAAAAGTACCTTCGGTGGTAAGGTTTTCCAAGGCGTTTTTATAGGATTTCATCAGCTTGCTTACGACCTCTTGTTCAGCTTTCCTGGTTATTGATTCCCTGCTTTCAAATTTCATTTTTTCACCTGCATCCTCAGTTGCTTCCTTTTTTTCTTCGCAAGAGCTGAAGATGAAAAGTGCAGCTGTGAGAAACAGGATTGATTTTAGTTTTTTCATATCGATATTCTAATAATTGGTTATAAAGTTTTAGTTGTTTCCCCACAATTCAGCATCGCTTCGCCGTAATATGGATTTTCAATGTTTTTGGAAAGGCTTAACCAATCGGCACCCTTATTACTGTTTGCCATCGGGCAGTGTTGCAGGTAAATAGTGGAATCTAATTTCTCTACATTCCCGGCAACCAAAATCATTTGCTGTGAAAGAATTCTGAAATGATCCCGTTGATTTTCCAGTTTCTCATTTTCTGAAATTCCTTCAAGCATTTCCCTGATCTTCCCTATATGTCCTGAGAGCATTTCAGAAGAACCTTCGATATTGATCTTTTCAGTTTTCTGAAGTAATTCTAAAGCGATCGCTGAAGTTTTATCGGCATCAGAAGCTACCAGAGCATCTTTCAATTCAAAATAAGAAGGCAATAGCTGTTTAAACTGAGACTGGAAAGCATTTGAAAGTTTCATTTCCATTCCCATTTCAGAATCCATCTCTACTTTTTGATTCATCATACTGGATTTTCCCTGAAGCTGGGCCGCGGCATCCACCGTAAAAGTTCCGTTGGTCACCACTTCTTCACCGCTACTTAAACCTTCAAGAACCTGATAGGTTTCGCCACTGGAATTCCCTAGTTTCACTTCCCTCATTTCAAAAACAGGCTCTGTAGCACTGGTTTTTACATAGACCAAAGAACGTTCCCCCGTCCACATAACGGCGCTTTTTGGAACTTCAAGACTTTCATTACTTGATTTAGAAGTGCTTTCAACTGCTGCCTGAACAAACATCCCGGGTTTCAGTTGATTATTGCTGTTATTTAAAACCACCCTAACCTCCACCGTTCTGGACGCATTGTCCAGTATAGGATTGATAAAAGAAATTTTTCCGCTGAAATTTTCATTGGGAATCGCGTTTATAGAAATATCTAAATCCTGGCCTTCTTTTAAATTGGAGATCTGCGATTCATAGGCATCAAATACAGCCCAAACTTTATCAAGATTCGCGATCTTCAGTAAGCCCTGACCTCTCTCCACATAATCTCCTTCCTGAACCATTTTTTCAGTAACAACGCCTGAAACATTGGAATACACGGGGAAATTTTCAGTTACCTGTCCGGAACTTTCAATTTGATTGATCTGATTATCTGAAAGTTTCCAGAATTTTAGCTTATTACGTACCGCGTTGTAAAGAGAAGGCTGAGACTCTTTTAACTTTGCAGCGGTGATCAATTCCTGCTGGGCTGCCACCAGTTCCGGTGAATAAATTCTAGCCAGAAGGGCTCCTCTATTCACTTTTTCGCCAGTAGAGCTTATATTAAGGTTTTCAATTCTTCCGCCTACATGGGAAGACTGAACACTGTTTTGATCTTCACTCTCCATGATCTTTCCTGAAAGCGTAATTTTTCCATCAATTCCGTTACCCTGGCCCACAATGCTGGTCTGGATATTGGCAAGTTTCATGGCATTTTCGGTCATGCTAATTTCATCAGCTCCCAGTCCGTCTGAACTTGCATCAGCAGGAATAAGATCCATTCCACAAATAGGACAATCGCCCGGTTCGGGTTGCATAATCTGCGGGTGCATGGAACAGGTCCACATAGTTTCAGTTTCTCCCTGCTCATGCTCGTGATTCGCAGTTTTTTCTTCAGAAGAATTGCCAAAAAACAGATACCCCAGAAGAAGGCCTGCGATCAAAATTCCAATGTATATGATTATTTTTTTCATCTTTATTAATTATTTACAGTAAGGTATTCTACGATAGCATCTTTTTTAAACCAGGTGCTCACCGCTTCTACAAGGTTCATTTGTACCTGTAGTTGTATTTCCTGAATATCCAGGACGTCATCAAAATCTATGGTTCCCGTTTCGTATTGTTTCAGTAATAATTCCTCGGCATCTCTGGCCTGGGAAAGATTATCTGTTTGAACCTCAAATTTGATCCTGGAAGAAGCACGTTCATTCAATGCTGATCTTAATCTGCTTTCCAGTTCGTTTAAGGCTGAAGTTCTATCAGATGAAATTTGATCCTGCCGCAATTCATTTTGCCTGGATACAGAACGATATTTTTTATTGAAAATAGGTACCGAAACAGATAGCATTGGCATAATAATGTCCTTTCCATTATCCGGGATATTCATATCGGTTCGTTCCTGAACGCCTATATAATCAAGTCCGAATCCCAATTTTGGAGCTGCTTCCTGCTTATTTACCAGTTCAGAATTTTCAATACTTTCAGCAAATCTGTCATAAAGCTGTAACTCGGGATGCAATGTTAAATTCATATTTTCAGACTCTTTCAAAGGAATCACTAAAGTATCCTGAACATTAATCTGCGTGTTATCATCAACATTTAATAGATTATTAAACTGTGTTTGTTTAGCCTCTTTCTGAAGTTGAAAATTCTCTTTTTTCTCAAGTAGATCATTTTGTCTCATTTTGAGTCTGAGCACTTCCACCGCTGAAGCTTTTCCTACCTCAACAGAATTTAGAGCCATCGTTCTATATACTTCCAGAAGATCGATATTTTGCTGTAATACCTCTATTTTTTCCTCAATTTCATAAATATCAAAATAGAGCTGAGATACTTCTAATTTCAATTGTCTCTGTGCTATTTCAAGATCAACCTCCTCTATATCTACCATAGAACCGGCATAATCCATTCTGGACTGGATAGTTCCAAACCAGGGAATCATTTGTCTTACCGAAACTCTCATTTTTTGAGCCCCGGTTCTGGTTTCCGGCTCGCTTATAAAATAGCCTGCTCCAAATTCGGTGTCGGGAATTGAATTCACTTCATTGATTCTTTCCTCTGCAATCGCAACATTTTGCTGCAAGGATTGAATTTGAGGATTATTATCCAGAGCCTGATTTTGGTAGGTTTGGAGTTGCTGAGCATGAATAAATCCAGTTCCTGCCAGGATAAATATTATTAAAATCAGTTTTTTCATATACTTTATTATTTAAAAGTCATTGCGAGCCTTAAAAAAGGCGAAGCAATCTCAACTTCATATCCAAATTGCTGTTCTAGAGTTTGCTTCGTCGTTCCTCCTCGCAAAGACGTCTCTCTTATTATCCACATTTCGACTGCGCTCAATGTGACATATACTTACCATTTTAATCTCTTTAACTACTTTCTAGTTTCCAGATACTAACTTCCGACTTCCAGCATCCAGTTGACTTTCCTTTCTCCAACTAAACAACACTGGCACTACGAATAAGGTGATCAGTGCGATTAGCATTCCACCGAAAGCCGGAATTGCCATCGGGATCATAATATCGCTTCCTCTACCTGTTGAGGTTAGAATTGGTAATAAAGCAAGGATCGTTGTAGCCGTAGTCATTAAACAAGGGCGTATTCGTTTTTGTCCAGCTTCAATCACCGATTGCCTGATCTGTCTTTTATTGTCGGGATCATTCTCCCTGAAAGTTTGTGAGAGGTAGGTGGCCATTACCACACCATCATCACTGGCGATCCCAAACAGTGCTATAAATCCAACCCATACGGCCACACTTAGATTGATCGTTTTTATCTGGAACAACTGCCTGATATTTTCTCCAAAAAGGCTGAAATCCATAAACCAATCCTGGCCATAAAACCAGATCAAAATAAATCCACCGCCAAAGGCCACCGCAATTCCTGCAAATACCATTAAGGATGTTGAAACAGATTTGAACTGGAAATAAAGGATTAGAAAAATGATTAATAATGACAATGGAACTACCAGAGAAAGTGTCTTTTCAGCACGAAGCTGATTCTCATAATTTCCGGTAAATCGGTATTTGATTCCCGCAGGTATTTTCAATTCTCCGGAATCAATTTTACCCTGAATCAATGCCTGTGCGTTTTCCACCACATTCACTTCCGCGAAACCATCCAGTTTATCAAAAAGCACATATCCTGTTAAAAATGTGTTTTCACTCTTAATTACCTGAGGTCCTTTTTCATATTCAATTTCCACCAGTTCTCCCAATGGAACAGGCGAACCGCCCTCTACCGGCACATAAATATCCTTGATATCCTGAGGACTTGTACGAAGTTCTCTTGGATATCGAACACGAATTCCATAGCGTTCACGACCTTCCACCGTCTGACTCAATTGCATACCGCCAATAGCCACCTGCAATACCTGCTGTACATCATCAATAGAAATTCCGTATCGGGCAAGCTTCTCTCGTTTGATATCGATCAATAAATATGGTTTCCCCACGATACGATCGGCAAAAACAGCTTCGTCTTTAACTCCCTCTGCCTGCTTTAGAAGATCTTCAAGCTTCATCCCGAATTCCTGAATTTGCTTAAGATTCTGTCCCTGAACTTTGATGCCCATAGGTGCACGCATCCCGGTTTGTAACATGATTAACCGGGTTTCAATTGGCTGCAATTTTGGAGCTGAAGTGACTCCAGGTAATTTTGTAACCCTGGCGATCTCATTCCAGATATCATCGGGAGTTTTAATCTCCGGGCGCCAGTTCCTGAAATATTCTCCGTCTTCATCTTCTATTAATTCTTCCCTTGTCACATTGAGCGGAGTCGAAATGAGATCCCTCGACTGCGCTCGGGATGACACATCTTCATCTACTTCAATATTTGGATTCGCGGCCAGTTTTCCACTTTTCAGCATAAAATATCCATCTTCATTTACACGATATTGCTGCTTTTCACCGTGCTCATTCTCCATATATTCAGTTTTATACTGAATAATATTTTCATACATGGATAATGGTGCAGGATCCAGAGCCGATTCTGTACGACCCGCTTTTCCCACCACTGTTTCAATTTCAGGCAAACTCGCTACCGCCATATCCAGTTGCTGCAATACTCTTTTATTCTCCTCCACTCCTGAATGGGGCAACGATGTTGGCATTAATAGAAAAGATCCTTCATTAAGGGATGGCATAAACTCTTTCCCGGTATTTTTCATGATGAAAAATCCCAGAATGACTATAGCCGTTGGAATTGCAAGGAACAGCAGTTTATTTTCCAGTGTCCAGGTTAGTATCCTTACATAATATTTCTGAAATAAATAAAAGACAGCTAAAAGTCCGAAACTTATTGCTGAAACAAAAAACAGGTTAAGAACAATATTATTCTGAAGTCCAAGCGGTCTCCAGTAAACCGATAATAAAAGTACTATCGTGAAGACAGCGATCCCGATCTTAAATAACTTACTCTGCTTCTCATCTATCTTATCAAACTTCAGAAGTAGATCAATGATCCCGAAACCTATCAGGGCAAGGCCAATCCAATAGCCAAAAATGCTAGCGGCAATTCCCACCACGATAAGAACCCCAGGAAGAATATAACCTATCTCTTTTCTAAAATTTCGCTTTTTGAAAAGGATAGCAGCAATTGGTGGTATAAGGAATAACGCAACCAGAATAGAAGATACCAGTGCCATTGTTTTTGTAAACGCCAGCGGCCTAAATAATTTTCCTTCAGCACCCACCATCGTAAAGACCGGAATAAAACTGATGATGGTGGTAAGTACTGCCGTTAAGATCGCTCCAGAAACTTCAGCCGTAGCTTCATAAACCAACTGATTAATGGGTCTGTCATCTTTCATATCCAGGTGCCTGATGATATTTTCAGAAAGGATAATTCCCATATCTACCATCGTACCTATAGCGATTGCGATACCCGACAAGGCTACAATATTCGCAGCCACCCCGAAGATCTTCATGGATATAAACACCATGAGCACCGCCACCGGCAATAATCCTGAAATTAATATGGACGCTCTTAAATTGAAAACCATGATAATAATCACCAGAATCGTGATTAAAATCTCCATCGTCAAAGCTTCATTTAAAGTACCCAGCGTCTCCTGAATTAGCTCCGTACGATCGTAAAAAGGAACGATGGTAAGTTGAGATTCTGTTCCGTCTTTTAATGTTTTTGAAGGTAAACCTGAGGCAATTTCATTGATCTCTGCCTTTACATTATTGATCACTTCCATAGGATTGGCTCCATAACGAGCCACTACCACTCCACCTACAACCTCAGCACCTTCCTTGTCCAGAATACCTCTTCGTGATGCAGGCCCCATAGAAACATTGGCGATATCTTTAATTCTTATGGACGCATAATCTTCTGAAGTCACCACGGCATTTTCGATATCTGCCACAGATTTAACATAACCGAGTCCACGAACTAAATATTCTGCTTTATTGATCTCCAGGGTCTGAGCTCCGATTTCGCGATTGCTTTCCTTCACCGCCATTACTATCTCATCGAGACCAATCCCATACTGACGCATCAATTCAGGCTTCACATCAATTTGATATTCCTGAACGTAGCCACCAATACTGGCCACTTCTGAAACTCCGCTAGCACCGGAAAGGGCATATTTCACATAATAATCCTGAATACTCCGCAGTTCCTGGAGATCCCAGCCACCGGTCACGTTGCCATCTTTATCACGACCTTCCAGTGTGTACCAGAAGATCTGCCCAAGCCCTGTTGCATCCGGTCCCAGGGTAGGATTTATACCTTCGGGCAATAAATTTTCAGGTAAAGAATTCAGTTTTTCCAGAATTCGGCTTCGGCTCCAGTAAAACTCCACATCTTCTTCAAAAATGATATAGATACTGGAAAACCCGAACATCGAAGAACTTCTAATGGTCTTCACTCCGGGAATACCTAGTAAACTTGTAGTAAGTGGATAAGTGATCTGATCTTCAATATCCTGGGGAGAACGCCCGGGCCATTCAGTAAAAATAATCTGTTGATTTTCACCAATATCGGGAATGGCATCTACCGCCACCGGATCGTTTGGCAGTAAGCCTGTATCCCAGTTGAATGGCGAATTTATAATACCCCAACCTATCAATACTGCAAGCAATATGAAGGTAATAAGTTTGTTCTCTATTAAATATTTGATGCTTTTATTTAGCATTATCGTCTAGTTAAAAATTAGAAAATCGGCGCGTAAAGCGGGAAGCCACTGCATAAGAATGAGTGGTTTAAATCTAAAATTTAACTGTCAAATAAGGAATACCTGGTCTTCCAATAGAATATCAGAAACCAGTAATGGAGGAGTATAATCTTTAAATGGGATAATCTGTTTTGGTAAACTTTCAAACAGATTTAAATACGTAAATGAAAATGTGGTAATAAAAAGTTGTTGTTGGAAATCTAAAGAATCAAAAGATATCTTTAATTCATCCTGACCTTCTACCTCAACTTTTTCATTGGTACAACAACGATCTTCGGCATCTGCACTCATATGCATTCCGCAGGTCTTTGCTTTTGAAAAAACTGCTTTATCAACTAAATCGTTTCCGCAGAAATGCTTATCTACCGTAAAAGACATAGTAGACAGCATCACCAGAAAGGCCATGCACAAAGAAATAATATGTTGAAATGCTTTTTTCACTCTTTACAAAAGTACGTTTTTTTTGAAAACCAATCTATTATGGCAAAAATAGCACAAATCTTTTGGACATTTATTTCAAAATTTTAGGAAATACTTTCAACTTTTTCTTCTAAGAGTAAGACGATAATAGTAGAATGCCGGTAGTAGTATTAATAGAAATAGCGGATGAATCAAAAATCGTCTAACATAAAATAGTGCGAGATAATGCTCTCTTTCAATATTAAGCACAAGAAAAATAAAAGCTGATGTTGCCAGCGCATATAGAACAACATAGAGAATCGTCGAAAATTTAAGAATACCAAGGTCTTTAAAACTGATATAAATTATTAAAAGAGATATTGATGTATTTAGAGCGTACCTCATGGTTAGATTAATCATAAGTTTAGCCATATCCATTGGCGGAATAATTCCTAGTAGATAATCTGACTTAAAGAATAAAATTAGAGGGTCATAGAAAATATCCTGCTCAAAAAACCGAACAGCTGCGAGTAAGATTACCAACAGTCCAATCTGTAAAACGCGATATCTTTTTTTTACTGTTTTCTCCATCTTGAATAAATTCTAACCCAAATTAGCCAAAGCATAAAAACAGTTCCATAAATAGCCAATGGGAAAAATATAGAATGCATCAATCCGGAATACTGGGGATATTCATAGATGCTTACTGAAAGAATAACAATTCTAAGAATATTTATCGTGTATATGATCGCTGAACCGGCAAAGAGGTAAAGTAAGGTAGAGACAGGTTTTCCAAAAAAGGCCAGGACGAAAGAAGCAAATAAAATTATAATACTAGCTGAATTGCAACCTTCAACGATTCCGGCTAAAAAATAATCATCTACCATAAGTTTCATAGAAAGTCCAGTATAATGCATCACCACCTCTACATCTGCATATCCAAGCCCCTGCATCAAAGTTCCGCTTTGTCTTGCAACCAATTGCGTCAAAGGATCAGGAACCGGGTTTTCGTTATCATATAAAATTAAATAACTATTATAAAGACTGGAAAAAAGAAAATAGCTCCCCAAGAAAATAAAAATAAATCTTAGAACAAGTCGATATTTTTTAATTAGGCTAAGCAAATTCTATTATGGGTTTTAACAAATTTATAGAAATGAAGTACGCCCTTTACATTTCAAATTGAATACTTTTGCACTAAAGATTGTTAATATGACTTTTGATAAATTAAAACCGCAAATAGAAGTTCTCCTTAAAAAGGAAGATCTTGAAGTTAAAGATAAGCTTACTCAAGTTTGTGAGCTACTGGAACAGAACATTCCGTATTATGACTGGGTTGGATTTTATTTCAAGAATGGAAATAAAGAGGAGTTGAAATTAAAATCTTTTGCCGGCGAACCAACAGATCACGAAATCATTCCTTTTGGAAGAGGTATTTGTGGGCAGGTTGCTGTTTCTAATAAGAATTTTGTGGTTCCAGATGTGAAAGCTCAGAATAACTATATTGCTTGTAGCATTCATGTGAAAGCCGAAATTGTGATTCCTTTATTCGTAGATGGAGAAAATATTGGACAAATTGATATTGACAGTCATACTGCAGATCCTTTTTCTCATGAGGATGAGGTTTTTCTTCAATGGGTAAATGAAAAGGTTGCAGAAATACTTTAAAATTCAACACTAAATAAAAAAGAAAACCCTCAAAAATTTGAGGGTTTTCTTTTTTATAGCGTAGGTAAGTTTGAACTTTATAGTTCAAATATTTTCTAGAATTGAAGTGCTATAAGAACAAATAAGAAGATAAAAAATCCTAATAGTTGCACTAGCGACGACAAATAATCTTTTTCAATTTCGTTTCCCATTTTCATTTCTCTTATAGCATAAATATACCAAGCCTAAATATTGAGAATTAGACTTTTAACTAACTTTAATGCTTTTTAAAAGAATTTAAGGAAATATATGTGGGAACTCAGAAATAAATTAACGAGATTTTTACATTCCTGTCCTTATGGCTTCTACAGGATCTAATTTAGAGGCGGAGATAGCCGGAATTATTCCGGATATTAATCCAATCATAGCTGAAACTACAGTTCCTATGAGCATATTTAATGGCGAAAGGACAAATTCAAATTCACCAGTAAATTGCGAAGCGATGATGGATACAATCCATACAAAGAATAAGCCCACTAATCCCCCTATGACCGAAAGAATAATAGCTTCAAAAAGAAATTGCGAAAGAATAAATTTGTTTTTAGCTCCAAGCGATTTCTGAATTCCTATAAGATTGGTTCTTTCTTTTACACTTACGAACATGATATTAGCAATCCCAAAACCTCCTACCAGAAGTGAAAATCCGCTAATTACCAAACCAATTATGTTCAGCTGTCCTGTAATATTATCTATGAAATCTGAAAGTCCTGAAAGTTGATTCACGAAGAAATTATTAATCTCTCCTGGTTTTATGCCTCGCATACTTCTTAACTGCTGTTCTAAAATGGCTATAAACTCGTCATTATCTACTCCTTCCTCTGGTTTTAAAACAATTTGAGGAAAAACTGTTCCTTTAGTAGTTCCATATACCCTCCGTGCAAAATTCACTGGCACAAATGCCTGACCGTCTCTTGAATTTCCAACAAATGACTGCCCCTGCTTTTCCATTACTCCAATAACCGTTGCCTTTCTTCCAAAAACCCGAAGTTCTTTTCCCATAGGGCTGGTATCTCCAAATAAATTTGTAGCAACTTCATGACCTAATATAATTACAGGGGAACCACTAACGCCCTCTGGCTCATTAAAAAAGCGACCTTCAGCGAGATCAAAAGCCTCAATATCGTAATATTCATGGGTTACAGCACCCACATCTACTCCCGCACTGGTCACATCACGGTATTTTAAAGATGTTCCTCCAGGTATTCCCAGAGCAAAGCTAATCGCATCGAGGTCTGGCAAACTCTTTTTTAGATTTTGATACTCTTCATAAGAAACATCGGGAAACTGCTCTCGCTTCCAGCGAGGTATATCGGAGGGCCCAAAATTGAACCTCATCAAAATAATGGTACTATTATCTAGTGAACTAAGACTTCCCTTAATGTTTTTTTGCAATGAATCTACAGCGGCGAGAACCGCTATAATTGAAAATATACCAATGGTCACACCCAATAAAGAAAGAAAAGTTCTTAGCAGGTTATTCGTAAGAGCACTTACTGCAAAATTAAAACTCTCCTTTAGTACACGTAAATAAATTAGCATGGTATAAAAATCAGCTGTTTTTGGACGATTTAAAGATAGGACGCCCAAAGGAATTTTTCGTTACAAAATTTATCAAGATTTCATTCATTCCAACTTCAAATTTTTAGCTTAATTGGTTACTTTTGCAGCTTTAACAAACACAACACAATGAGCGAATTAAAACAAGCAAAGTCTGCTTTAATTTCAGTTTTCAGTAAAGATGGATTAGAACCTATCGTTAGAAAGCTTGATGATCTGGGTATAACGATTTATTCCACCGGAGGCACCGAGAAATTTATCAAGGAGCTTGGAATCGAGGTTGTTCCAGTAGAAGATGTTACCTCCTACCCATCAATTCTTGGGGGAAGAGTAAAAACACTTCACCCTAAAGTTTTTGGCGGAATCCTGAATAGACAGGATCATGAAGGAGATGTAAAGGAACTGGAACAGTTTGAAATTCCGCAGATTGATATTGTAATTGTGGATCTTTATCCTTTTGAAAAAACAGTAGCTTCCGGAGCTGCAGAACAGGATATTATAGAAAAAATTGATATTGGCGGGATTTCACTTATTAGAGCTGCCGCAAAAAATTTTAAAGATGTTACCTGCGTTTCTTCTGTAGACGATTATCAGGAATTTCTTGATTTGCTGAATGAAAAAAACGGAGAAACCAGTACTGCTGACAGGAAGAGATTCGCTACCAAGGCATTCAATATTTCTTCACATTACGATTCAGCTATCTTTAATTATTTTAATCAGGAAGATGAAGTAAGTTCATTTAAACAAAGTGAATTAAAAGGGAAAGAATTAAGATATGGTGAAAACCCACATCAAAAAGGAACTTTCTTTGGAGATTTTGATGAGATCTTTAACAAACTTCACGGAAAGGAACTTTCTTATAATAATCTTCTGGATGTTGATGCTGCGGTGAACTTGATGAATGAATTTAAAGGAGACGCCCCAACATTTGCAATTTTAAAGCATAATAACGCCTGCGGACTTGCTCAAAGAGACACAATTCATAAGGCATATGTAGACGCATTGGCCGGAGATCCTGTTTCAGCATTTGGCGGAATTCTAATAAGTAATGTGGAAATTGATGCCGATACTGCTGAAGAAATCCACAAACTTTTCTGCGAAGTGGTGATCGCTCCATCATTTTCAGAAAAAGCATTGGAAATTTTAAAGGGCAAAAAGAACAGAATCCTTCTGATCTTAAAAGATATAAAACTTCCCAAAAATCAGGTAAGAACCTGTCTCAATGGTGTTTTGGTTCAGGATAAAGATTTGAAGACCGATACTATGGAAGATCTAAAGCAGGCGACCAGCAATAAAGCTACAGATGATGAGTTATCTGACATGATATTTGCTTCGAAGATCTGCAAACACACTAAATCGAACACCATCGTTTTTGCAAAAAACAAACAACTTTGTGCTAGCGGTACAGGACAAACTTCACGAGTTGACGCCCTTACCCAAGGTATAGAAAAGGCTAGATCATTTGATTTCAACCTTAAAGGAGCCGTGATGGCAAGTGATGCGTTCTTTCCATTTCCCGATTGTGTGGAGATTGCTGGAAATGCCGGAATCACTGCAGTAATTCAGCCTGGAGGATCCATAAAAGATCAGCTAAGCATAGATTATTGTAATGATAATAATATCGCAATGGTGATGACAGGAACACGCCATTTTAAACATTAATTTTAGTACATTTACCCAAACCTCAATACTTATAAAATACTATGGGATTTTTTGATTTTCTCATTGAAGAAATTGCAATCGACTTAGGTACAGCGAATACCCTTATAATTCATAACGACAAAGTTGTTGTGGACAGCCCCTCTATAGTAGCACGCGACAGAACTTCCGGTAAAATAACTGCCGTAGGTAAGGAAGCGGCTATGATGCAGGGAAAAACTCATGAGAATATTAAAACCATACGCCCTTTAAAAGATGGTGTAATTGCCGATTTTGATGCCAGTGAAAAAATGCTCACCATGTTCATCAAAGAAATCCCGGCCCTTAAAAAGAAACTTTTTACTCCTGCCTTGAGAATGGTTATTTGTATTCCTTCAGGTATTACAGAAGTTGAGATGCGTGCTGTTAAGGAAAGTGCAGAAAGAGTTAACGGGAAAGAGGTTTACCTTATTCACGAACCAATGGCAGCAGCGATTGGGATTGGTGTAGATATCATGCAGCCAAAAGGAAACATGATCGTTGATATAGGGGGTGGAACTACAGAAATTGCGGTAATTGCCCTTGGTGGTATTGTTTGTGACAAATCGGTCAAGATTGCCGGGGATGTATTCACTAATGACATTGTATATTATATGCGTACTCAGCATAACCTGTATGTTGGAGAACGTACTGCTGAAAAGATAAAAATCCAGATTGGTGCGGCTACTGAAGATCTTGAGGTGCCGCCGGACGAAATGAGCGTTCAGGGTAGAGATCTTTTAACAGGGAAACCTAAACAGGTAAATATTTCTTACCGTGAGATTGCTAAAGCCCTGGATAAATCCATTCTTAGAATTGAAGATGCGGTTATGGAGACACTTTCTCAAACTCCTCCGGAACTTGCAGCTGATATTTATAATACGGGTATTTATTTAGCCGGTGGTGGTTCTATGCTAAGAGGATTAGATAAGCGCCTTTCTCAAAAAACAGATCTTCCTGTGTATATAGCTGAAGATCCGTTAAGAGCTGTGGTTCGAGGTACTGGTATTTGCTTAAAGACATTGAACCGATATAAAGGGATTTTGATCAAGTAGGAGAAGCTTAATTTATGCAGCAGATTTTCAACTTTCTTATTCGGAATAAGAATTCAATTTTATTCTTAATCCTGCTTGCTGTATCTATTTTTCTTACTGTTCAAAATCACGCATTTCAGAAAAGTCGCTTTATAAGTTCCGCGAATTCCGTAACTGGACGAGTTTACTCATGGTCAAGCAACATCAATACCTATCTTCATCTTGATGAATACAACGAAAGACTTTTAGAGGAAAACAATAAGCTCCGAAATATCATTTCCAATATCAACGATAGTATCTCCGTTGATAAGCAATTAGACAGTACTTCTTTTGAAGGTGATTATTTGTTCAGAACTGCCAGGGTAATCAATAATAACTTTGCGAAGGTTGATAACTACCTCACTCTTAACCGCGGAGAAAATTCCGGCATCAAACAGGAATACGGGGTTATTACCAGCCAGGGAATTGTTGGGATTGTAGATCGGGTAAATAATGAGTATTCCCGCGTGATCTCTATACTGAACAGCAGATCCAGGATTAACGCACAGTTAAGCAACACAAATCATTTTGGTAGTTTGATATGGGATGGGAAAGATCCAAATATTGTACAATTGATCGATGTACCAAGGCAGGCACCCCTTAAAAAGGGAGATACAATAATTACCGGCGGTAGGTCGTTGATCTTTCCAGAAGGACTTCCTATCGGAAGTATTAAAGATTTTAGCTTAGATCAAACACAGAGCTACTATACAATAAATATCAAGCTATTTAATGATATGACGAATATCGGGTATGTTTATGTGATTGAAAATGTAAACAGGGAAGCAGTAGAAAATTTACAGGAGACCACTAATGAATAGCAAACTACTTTCAAATATTGCCCGCTTTATAATTCTTGTATTTCTACAGGTTTTAATTCTAAACAATATCAATTTCGCAGGATATATAAATCCATATTTATATGTCTTATTTATTTTACTTTATCCTTTTGCCGGAAATCAGAGTCTTTTTCTTTTTCTCTCGTTTCTTTTAGGCATCAGCGTAGATATTTTTGAAGATAGTGGCGGTATAAATGCTGCTGCCTGTTTAGTTGCTGCCTTTATAAGACCTAATTTGCTCAGGTTTTCATTTGGAATTAGCTACGATCACCAAAATATAAGGCTCGCCAACACTCCCTTTGGAGCAAAATTGAGTTATATTTTTATTATGGTGGTCATCCATCATTTCGTTTTGTTCTCTTTGGAAATGTTCAGTCTAAATCATATACTCCTAATACTGAAAAAAACATTATTTTCCAGTATATTCACTGTAATCCTAATTCTTTTAAGCCTTACGCTATTCAGCAAGAAATATAGATGAGAAAAGTTTTACTCTACATAACCATTTTAACTACTGGCCTGATCTTTATTGGCAGATTATTTTACCTTCAGGTAGTAGATACTTCACTGGCTATTCGTTCTCAGGATAACGCCATAAAAGTGATATACGATTATCCACAACGAGGATATATTTATGACAGGGACGGTGAATTAATGGTTTCTAACCAGCCATCTTACGATGTGATGGTAATTCCAAGAAATCTTAAACCTTTCGATACTACTGAATTTTGTAAGATTTTAAATTTTTCCCGGGAAGATCTTGAGAAAAAACTGGACAAGGCACGCATTTATTCTCCCATGTTACCATCTGTAGTGATTCCGCAGCTTACAAAAAGTGAGTATGCCATCCTTCAGGAGAAAATGAGGAAATATGAAGGTTTTTATATTCAGAAGAGATCCCTTCGAGATTACCAGGTAGATCATAGCGCCAACGTATTAGGGTATATCGCCGAAGTAAACCAGAAAAAAGTAAACGAAAATCCTTACTATATCTCTGGTGACCTCATAGGAAGAGCAGGAGTTGAAAGTTATTACGAAGAATTGTTAAGGGGTGTTAAGGGAGTAAAACATATACAGAAAGACAGGTTTAACAGAGATATAGGACCTTATAAAGAGGGAATTTATGATACCCTCCCTGAAAAAGGAAAAGATATAACCATTACTATTGATGCAGCCCTTCAGCAATATGGCAGCGCACTTATGGAAAATAAACGTGGTGGGATTGTTGCTCTTGAACCAGCGAGTGGTGAAATACTTGCCTTAATTACCGCACCTACTTACGATCCGGCAAATCTGGTTGGTCGTAAACGTTCGCCTAATTTTACTGAATTATACTACGATACAATAGCCAGACCTCTTTATGACAGGGGGCTACTTGCTGAATATCCTCCAGGATCTCCTTTTAAAACTTTAAACGCATTGATTGGACTTCAGGAAGGGGTAGTTGATACGAATGATAAATTCTCTTGTAATCACGGTTACACTTACGGAAGAGGAAGAAAACTAGGATGCCATGCGCATAGAAGTCCGTTAGATATGATTCCTGGAATTGCCCAGTCGTGCAATGCCTATTTTGCTAATGTTTATCGCCGTATTATTGAAAAGTATCCGACGCCGCAAGAAGGAATGAACACTTGGAACGCCCACCTGGAAAGTTTTGGCCTGGGTAATTTCTTAGGATCTGACCTTGAAACGGGGCGACCAGGAAAAATACCCGATGCTGATTATTACAACCAGATCTATAATTACCCTACCTATAAATGGTATGCAACTGCAACTATTTCAAATGCTATTGGCCAGGGAGAAGTTTTAATGACGCCAATTCAACTGGCAAATATGGTCGCTACTATTGGAAATAAAGGCTGGTATTATACTCCTCATATTTTAAAGGAAATTAATGGCCAACCCATTAAAGAAGAAAAGTTTACAAAGAAGAACTATACTACTATCGATACGAAGAATTTCGATCCCGTAGTTGAAGGAATGCACGAAGTTTACAAAAGCGGTACCGCTTCAGCATTAAGAATTCCGGGAATTGAAATCGCAGGAAAAACAGGTACTGCTGAAAACTTTACCAAGATTGGAGGAAAAAGGGTTCAATTAACAGACCATTCTATTTTCGTGGCTTTCGCTCCGGTAGATAATCCTAAAATCGCTATTGCTGTTTTTGTTGAAAATGGATATTGGGGAGGGCGTTATGCCGGTAGGATCGCAAGCCTTATGGTAGAAAAATATTTAAAAGGGACCATTACCAGGACCGATATGGAAGACTGGATACTTAGCCATAGCCTTCAAGATGAATATGCAAAACCTATAAGCGGAGAACCTTTCAGAATTAATCAGTAAATGAGTAAAAGCAGCGCAGCAGGATTTGACTGGATAAGCATCTTTATATATTTAATTTTAATCTGCTTTGGTTGGGCCAATATTTACTCTGCATCTCTAGGCAGCAACACCGGTTCTTTTTTTGATCTAAGTCAGCCCTATGGTAAACAGGCCCTCTTTATAGGTTTAAGTATATTTCTAGTCATTATTGTACTTTCTATAGAAGCTAAATTTTACCAGCGTTTTTCAAGTATTATTTATCTTGTATCCCTGCTGTCTCTAGCAGGATTATTTGTTTTTGGAAAAACGATTTCAGGAGCTACTTCCTGGTATTCCTTTGGAAGCTTTGGAATACAACCATCTGAATTTGCCAAATTTGCTACTGCATTAGCTTTAGGAAAATATCTAAGCGATATTCAAACAAATATCAGGCGGCTTAGCCATCAGGTGAAGGCATTTATAATTATTGCGATTCCTGCTTTATTAATAATTCCGCAACCGGATCCTGGAAGTGCCCTTGTTTACGCAGCATTCTTTTTCCCGCTTTACAGAGAAGGTTTATCTGGCTTTTATTTGGTGACGGGACTCTCTGCTATTGCTGTATTCATTTTAACCCTACTTATCGGGCCTTTATGGGTTAGCGCAGGGGTGATTTTTATCGCCCTGCTTCTATTCTTCAGGAAACGAAAAAAACGTCCCGGAAGAGTATTAATTACGCTCTTTGTAATAATCTCTATTGCCTTGAGCTTTTCAGTTAATTATATCTTCGAAAATGTTTTTGAGCAGCGACATAGAGATCGATTCAATATTGTACTGGGAAAAGAAGTAGATTCCCGGGGTATTGGGTATAATACCAATCAAAGTGAAATTGCTATAGGTAGTGGTGGATGGCTTGGGAAAGGCTGGACTGAAGGAACACAAACAAAAGGTCATTTTGTTCCTGAACAGCATACTGACTATATTTTTAGCACTGTTGGTGAAGAATGGGGATTTTTAGGGAGTGCTTTGGTAGTGATCTTATTTGTACTTCTGCTTCTACGACTTCTTGTTCTTGCGGAAAGACAACGAAATCAGTTTTACAGGATCTATGGATATTCTGTAATAGGAATACTCTTTATACATTTTCTCGTAAATATCGGGATGGTAATTGGCGTATTCCCAACCGTTGGAATCCCTCTACCTTTTTTTAGTTATGGAGGTTCCGGACTCTGGGGTTTCACGATACTGCTATTTATCTTTATTAAGTTAGATTCTGACAGGCTTTCTTACTGAAGCGATTCAGACTAATTTTACCTCCAAATTTCGCATTTTTCGTCTTCTTTTCGTCATTTTTAACTTCCGTAGCTATGGCTATGCAACTAATGAATGACTTCAATAGGCGAAAAAAGCCTTCATTTTCGGTTCCAAACTAAAAGCTTAAATCACTTCATTAAGAACACTTGTCTACCATCAATAATATGGCAGCAGCCATCAATATAATTACCGGATAGATATATTTTCTTTTCATATTCTAATTCTAAAGCATAAAAAAACCCGGAAATAAACTTCCGGGTTTCAATTTATCTATTAAATATTAATTCTTCACTTTCTTTTTTCTATTAACATCAGCAAGCTTATTTCTAGTAATGTTATTCATTTTCATATCTGAAAGAACATTGATAGCTTCTTCAATATATACATCCTTACTCAGGTTTTCATGCCATCTCTGTCTCTTTTCCTTTAGGATAGTATCTGTTGTAAAGAGTTTTTCTTCATAAGGCAATGAATTATAAGTTAGATTGGTTTTATAATCCTTAATGGCATCAAACTGCTTGGCCATTTCCTTATTTTTTTCAGCTTCATCAGCATAATCTGTATAATTTAAAGAATAGCTCCTGTCTTCACTCTGAGTTTTTACCCATTTGGCATTTTCTTCAATTAACTTAAGCTGAGTATTTGAATCCATTCTCTTTTTGCTGGCATCTATAGCTTCGTCATATCCAACATATCCATTCCAGATATCGAAATCTGCAGCATCGATCTTATCCCAGGGAAGTGGATTTTCCTGATCTTTTTCTCCAATATCAACAAAACTATATCTGTCTGGAACCACTACGTCACTCTTCACCCCTTCAAGCTGGGTTGAACCACCATTTACACGGTAAAACTTCTGGGTAGTGATCTTAAGAGCTCCCATGTCTCCCATATCATTATTTCGAAGCCACCTGTTAAGATCTATTACATTTTGAACAGTTCCCTTACCATATGTTTGCTTACTTCCTATAATTATAGCTCTTTTATAATCCTGCATGGCAGCGGCTAGAATTTCAGAAGCCGAAGCAGATAATTCGTTTACAAGGATTACCAGCGGGCCATCCCAGAGTACTTGCGGATCTTCATCTTTTAGTACTTCTTTACGAGCTCCATTTGATTTCACCTGAACTATAGGACCTTTTTCAATAAACATTCCTGCGATATCCACCACAGTTTTTAGTGAACCTCCACCATTATTTCTAAGGTCTAATACCAGACCTTCCATTCCTTCTTTTTTCAAATTGATAATATCTTCCTTAATGTCTGAAGCGGCATTTCGGTTTTCGTAATCTTCCATATCAAAATAGAATTTAGGTAAATTTATCACCCCAAATTTTCTATTCTCTTTCTCTACCATTGAAGTTTTCGCATAGGTTTCTTCAATCTCAATCACATCACGAACTAAAGTCACCTCTTCAATATTGCCCATAACTTTTTTACGAACAGTAAGTATGACCTTAGTATCCTTTGGACCCTTAATAAGGTCTACCGCATCGTCTAGTCTCATTCCAACAATACTTACAGCTTCTTTCTCATCTTCCTGCTTAACCTTAAGGATCACATCACCTTCAGCAATCTCCTCACTTAACCAGGCAGGCCCTCCGGAAATAACTTCAGTAATAGTAATATTATCACTATCCTTCATTAAACGCGCACCAATTCCTTCAAGTTTACCTGACATGGCGATATCAAACCTATCCTTTTCCTGAGGTGCGAAATAAAATGTATGAGGATCAAATTCCTCTACAATAGCGTTAATATATACTGAAAAATAATCTTCTCTTTCAAGATCATCAGTAAAATCGTAATACCTGTCTATATTAGAAAGTGTAGTTTCTCTCGCTTCTTTTTCAAGTTCAGCATCAGTCTTCATTACATAAGAGTCATCTTCTTCTTTTTGATTTTTCTCATCCTGTTTTAGATCGTAATAAGTAATTAATGCATTGAACTTTAATTGCTCTTTCCATCTCTTTCTCATTTCTTCTTTTGAAGAAGCATATTCCAAACTATCGTAAGCTGTGTTTATATTCTCGCTTTCTGTAAAGTCAAAGGGTTCTGAAAGAATTTCTTTGTACAGAGATCTTGCCTCTTCCATTCGCTCTCCCAATCGACCATAAGTAAGGTTGAAGAAATCGATATTCTTACTTTTTATCTGATCATCCAGTTTTTCTTTAAAAGCATCAAATTCTTCAATGTCTTTTTTATAGAAAAAACGCTTAGAAGGATCAAGTCCTTCTAAATAATCTACATATACATTGGCTGAAAAACCGTCATTTATATCTTTTGCATCATAATGCCCCTGACTAAGTACATATGTAATTAAGTCTATAAGTAGTTTATCCTTATTAGGGTCTTCAAACTTCTTGGTAGTAAAACTACAAGAAGCGGCAGCCATTAAGAGAACGACTGCTATAATTTTAAAATTCCTTTTCATAACTCGTTTTAATTTCGTCATCGTTTGGTTACCATAAGTATAGTAAAAACTGTGCCAATAACTTTAATCTGGCGCACTAATTTGTCAAAGCACTAATATAAGCTTTCCTTATTTAAATTCTTATTTTAGCAAAACCAAATAATGATGCATGAACAAGAAAAAACCGCTTATTCTGGTAACCAATGATGATGGTATTACTGCCCCCGGAATAAGAACTCTCGTAGAAGTAATGAAAGAACTGGGAGATGTGATCGTGGTTGCCCCAGATAGTCCTCAAAGCGGCATGGGTCACGCGATAACAATTAGTGATACCCTATTTTGCGAACAGGTTACCATTAAAGAATCTTATAAACATAAAGAATACAGCTGTTCGGGAACACCGGCAGATTGTGTGAAAATTGCCACCCAAGAGATCCTTCATAGAAAACCAGATCTTTGTGTTAGCGGAATTAATCATGGCTCCAACTCATCGATTAATGTAATCTATTCCGGAACCATGAGTGCGGCAGTAGAAGCTGGAATTGAAGGTATTCCGGCAATTGGTTTTTCCCTGCTTGATTATTCTTTAAATGCAGATTTTGAACCTACACGAAAATTTATAAAAACCATTACAAAAAATGTTCTGAAAAATGGCCTGCCTATAGGTGTTGTGCTGAATGTAAATATTCCGAAACTGAAGGAAGCAGAAATAAAAGGTATTAAAGTCTGTAGACAGGCGAATGCTCACTGGGAAGAGGAATTCGACAAAAGAACGAATCCGCAGGGGCGAGAATATTACTGGCTTACCGGAAAATTTGTAAATAAAGATGAAGGTAAAGATACTGATGAAAAGGCACTGGAAGAAGGCTATGTTTCTGTAGTCCCGGTGCAGTTTGATCTTACCGCCCACCATTTTATAAAAGATTTAAGCAGTTGGTCACTCAATGATTAAACAAAATGTAGTTACTGGATTTTTAACCGGGATTGCGGCAAATATCGCCGGTGTAATATTATACATTACTCTGCTTTCTGATGCTGAGCTGGATATAGCGCTTAAAGATGCATTAGTAAATGATTACCTGGGAAAAATAATTGCGCTGGGTGCCGTTCTTAACTTTTTGCCATTTTTTGTTTTTCTAAAGAAGAAACAAAACTATCATGCTCGCGGTGTTCTATTGGCAACTGTAAGCGTTGCAGTAGCTGTTGCAATATTCAAATTCTTTTAAAATGAAATACTACATCATTGCAGGCGAAGCTTCCGGAGACCTCCATGCTTCTAATTTAATGAAAGCTTTAAAAGAGGTTGACACAGATGCCAATTTTCGATTCTGGGGTGGGGACCTCATGGAAAATCAGGGAGGAAAGCTTGTTAAGCACTACAAGGAATTAGCCTTTATGGGCTTTTCTGAAGTGATCATGAACCTGAGAACTATTTTTAGAAATATTAAATTTTGCAAGCAGGATATAGAATCCTACAATCCCGATGTGATCATTTTTGTAGATTATCCCGGTTTCAATATGAGAATCGCGGAATGGGCTAAGAAAAAAGGATATCGAACCAGCTATTATATCTCTCCGCAAATTTGGGCCTGGAAAGAAAACAGGATCAAAAAGATAAAACGGGATGTGGATGAAATGTACGTGATCCTTCCGTTTGAAAAAGATTTCTATACTGAAAAGCACAATTTTCCGGTACATTTTGTAGGACATCCCTTGTTGGATGCTATAGACAACAGACCTCTTGTGGATATTAAATTATTCAAAAAGAACAATGGTTTAGATAACCGACCAATTATCGCATTACTCCCGGGCAGTAGAAAACAAGAAATAGAAAAAATGCTGAACGTGATGCTTAGTATTACTTCAGAGTTTAAAGATTATCAGTTCGTTATTGCGGGTGCACCGAGCCAGGATAAAGAATTTTACCGGGGTTTTATTAAAAAATCCAATATCAGTATTATTAAGAATAAGACTTATGATGTACTAAGTATCTCCCATGCGGCGTTGGTTACTTCGGGAACCGCTACTCTGGAAACTGCACTTTTTAAAGTTCCGGAAGTTGTATGCTACAAAGGAAGTTATATATCCTATCATATTGCAAAAAGGATCATTAACCTGGATTATATTTCCCTCGTAAATTTGATCATGGACAGAGAAGTTGTAACAGAATTAATTCAAAATGAATTCAATACAAAGAATTTAAAAACTGAACTTACTAAAATTCTCAATGAAGAAAATCGCAAAAGGATTTTTGAAGATTACTTTGAGCTTGAGCAAAAGCTAGGTGGGAAAGGTGCCAGTAAAAAAACTGCTGAATTGATTTATAATAATATCAAATGATAGTATCATGAGAGGACTTTTTCTAAAATCGACAGTTTTAATTTTTAGTGTTTTCCTGCTTGCTTCCTGTGGTTCTTCCAGGTCAAGGGTTGTAACCACTAAAAAAGAGGCTAATAGATCTGAAAAAGCCACCCAAGTCTATGATCGTAATCCTTCGGCAGAACCCGAGGATAAAACAGCCTTTAAAGTGATTCGCACTGCTAAGAAATTTGAAGGTACCAAGTACAAATATGGCGGCACCGATAAAAAGGGAATGGATTGCTCCGGGTTGATTTACGTTTCTTTTCTCGAAGAAGGTATTTCCATGCCTCGTACTTCCCGGGCCATGTCATTAGAAGGCAAGCGATTGTATTTAAAGGAAGTGAGCGTTGGAGATCTTCTTTTCTTTGAAACCAATAAGAACCGAAAAGTAATTAACCACGTCGGTCTTGTGGTAGAAGTAGCTAATAACGAAATCTATTTTATCCACTCCTCTACTTCCAGAGGCGTTATTATTTCCTCATTATCAGAATCTTACTGGTATAATAATTTTGTAATGGCGCGCAGAGTGATTTAATTTTTTTATACCTTCAGATTACAAAATTTAATCATTGAAGGATTTCCGTTTTATATTTCTACGACTATCTTTTTATCTAATCTTAGGAATACTTACGGCATTTTATTTTTCAGTAAATGTCGAGACTCTTTTAATTGCTGGCGGACTCATTCTCAGTCTGTTTATTTTGGCCTATTTCAGAGCCAGAAGCAAATTTTTTCCTGATGCATTCTTCGGAATTGCATCCTTTCTTCTGATATTTTCCCTGGGTTTTTCTACCGCCTATTTAAATATTCCGAAAAATCAGAAAGATCATTTTATAAATCAGGATATTGAAAAGAACCGGCAAACAATTCTCCTCGCCAGTATTTCAGAAGAATTAAAACCAACGGCATTTTCCCAGAAGTTTATACTGGAAACCGAAAATTTAATCTTCGGAAAAGAAAACCTTAAGGTTAAAGGAAAAATATTACTAAATCTAAAAGCCGATTCTTCGAATATTTCAGTTTTAAAGCCAGGAATGCAGGTTTTGGTTCCGTGGATTCCAGAAGAGATAAAGCCTCCTTTAAATCCTTTTCAATTTAGTTATAGAGACTATATGAATCGACTGCAGGTAGAACGACAAATCAATACCGATATGTCAAAAATTGGCATTAGAAGTACTGAAGAAAATAACCTTCAATCCTATTCCTGGAAATTGAGGGAACGACTCATTTCAGATTTAAAAGAGCATGAATTTGGCAAAGATGAACTGGCAGTTTTTCAGGCTTTGATCCTTGGACAAAGAAGAGAGATAAGTAATGATCTTTACAAAAATTACGCTGCTGCCGGAGCCATTCATATCCTGGCAATCTCCGGTCTTCATATAGGGATATTATTATTTATTCTAAATTTTCTCCTTGGAGGTCTAAATAGGTTTAAATATGGAAGACTAATCAGAGTTATTTTATTGATCGCTTTGCTATGGAGTTTTGCAATTTTAACTGGTTTAAGCCCATCGGTAGTTAGAGCGGTAAGCATGTTTTCATTTATAGCCGTGGGCCTTCAAATAAAACGGAAGACAAGTGTTATGAATAGTCTCTTTCTTTCCCTGTTTATTCTTCTACTCATAAATCCCTATTATCTTTTCCAGATCGGGTTTCAACTGAGCTATCTGGCGGTTTTTAGCATTATTGTATTTCAACCGCTAATTTATGGGCTTTTCAAACCTAATTTAAAAGTCATTAACTATTTATGGCAGCTTAGTTCCGTAAGTATCGCGGCACAAATTGGCGTAATTCCGCTTAGCTTATATTACTTTCATCAGTTCCCGGGGCTTTTTCTTATTAGCAATCTCGTTATTCTGCCATTTCTAGGAATTATTTTAGCTATCGGAATTATTGTGATCATACTTGCTTCAGTTAATTTGCTCCCCGCTTTTCTCACCAAATCCTTCGATTTTATCTTAAGCTTACAAAATCAATTTATAGAGCATATTGCAGGGATAGAATCCATGATTTTCAGCAATACTGACATAAGCTTAGCTCAAACATTATCAATCTACTTAATCTTATTAGGATTATTATTTATCATTAGAAAAGTCACTTACACACGCGTATGCTTTGTTCTTGTAGGTATCTTTGTTTTTCAGGCATCTACTTTTTATTACCAGAGAACTATACCTGTAAATGAAGCGATCATTTTTCATAGATCAACGAAATCTGTTATTGGTACTAAAAGGAATGAAAACCTCAATATTTATTCTAATGAAGATTCCAAGAATACCTTTTTGAAAGAATACATCAGGGAAAGAAATATTCAAAATACTAAGTTTAAAGAAGTGCCTGAAATAATTGATCTTTCTAATAAACTCACATTAATTGTTGATACCATCAGGAATTATAATTTAAAGAATTTTCATCCAGAAATTCTTATCCTGAGAAATTCACCAAAAGTAAACCTGGAAAGACTCATAAATAAGTTTTCACCAGAGCAAGTTGTAGCAGATGGAAGCAATTATTACTATTTAGTAAAGCTTTGGAGAGAAACCGCCAAATATAAAAAAATCCCTTTCCACTATACCGGTGAAAAGGGAGCTTATTTTATAACTAAGGATTAAATTCTAACTGGAAAAGGTGCCTTTAAATTCTTCCTGATATTTCTTCCACTCTTCATCAGTTTTTACTTTTTTATAATCATCTGTGGCAAATATTTTCAAAAAGATCTCAAGTTTCTGCGGGGTTAAATAGCCTTTTACGGGCGTTAGAAATTTAGCATTTTCATCAAAAAACACCATCGTGGGATATGCATTTACTCCCATTGCCAGTGCAAATTGATGCACAGCATTCCTGCCTTTTCTTTTAGGATCGTAATTGGGGTTTTTAAATACCTTATCATTAAAATTTACCACCTCTTCCCCTTCGGCATTAAACTTTACAGCGTAATAATGCTTATTAACATATGCCGCTAGATCTTTATTGGAAAAGGTATTCTTATCAAGCATTTTACAGGGACCGCACCAAGTGGTGTACGCATCAACGAATATTTTCTTAGGATTTTTCTTTTGGGCCTCTAAAGCTTCATTCATACTCATCCACTTAATTTCCTGAGCTTGCAATGAGCCAACAGCAACTAATAGGAAAGTGAATAAAAATAATTTCTTCATATTTTAAATTTAAGTAAAACTGTTGAAAACAAAAAGCGTTCCTAAATAATTTGGGAACGCTTTCAATCAAATTATATCGAAATTCGAAATTATCTAATTCCGTGCATTAATTTTTTTAATATTGGGTTTAACAAGGCCACTAGTATTCCTCCAGCTATAGGAACTATGGTAAATATCAGGAAAAAAGTGGAGAGATCGTATTGCTGTGTCACAGACTCGATCATTCCACCTAGAGAACCTGCAAGTTTATTTCCAATTGCTATTGCCAAATACCACATTCCAAACATAAAGGCAATCATTCTGGCCGGAACAAGTTTACTAACATATGAAAGTCCTAATGGTGACAAACAAAGTTCACCTAAGGTATGCAGGAGATAGGCTAAAATCAACCAAATCATGCTAACCTTTGCTCCGTCTACCATTCCGCTTGAGCCCCATGCAAGTAATCCAAAGCCTAAACCTAATAGGATAAGACCAAAGCAATATTTAAATGCGGCAGATGGATTATATTTACTCTCCCACCATTTAGAAAAGAAGGAGGCGAAAACAATAATAAAGAATGAATTGAGAATACTAAACCAGGATACCGTGATCTCGGTAGTATCTGCTGAAAATTCTCTAACAAGCATCCAGATAACCAGGCCCCAAATTCCTGCGAAACAAATACCCAGAATTATATTAGAACCTGGAATTCTCGCAAAAGTTTGCTTCCATAGAAGGTATAGCACCCACGTTATAATTGCCAATGGCACTACTGTTAGTAATGCATTGAAAATATTAAAAATATTTGCCGAGTTTCCTATGAGTACTCTGTCTACATTATCACGTGCGAAAATGATCAAGGAAGATGCTCCCTGCTCAAATGCCATAAAAAAGAACACAGTAAATATTGCAAATATGATGACTGCGATAAGCCTGTCTCTTACGACCTTGGTATACCTTGAAATTCTTGAAATAACCAGAATAAGAAAAAGAACAAGACCAATTAAAGCCATTCCTATGGGTCCGGATAAAGGTTCTCCACCAAAATCAAAAGGCATAACTACTGGTAAAAGATTTAAATCGGCAATTCTTGATGCAGGGTCATTTATTAAGTATGTAAGTCCTATTCCGGCAGAAGCTACTACCAGAATCTTATCTAAAAGAGTAAAAGGATTTGGTTTGTGTGAAACTCCTGAATTTTCTTCTTCTTTTAAATGTTTTTCTTCTAATTCTTTATCAGGCACCCCACCTATTTTACCAAATAAAGGCTTTGCCAGCCAGAATTGAAGGGTTCCTAAAAGCATAAATATTCCGGCGAGACCAAAACCCCAGCTCCATCCAATCTTTTCAGCAAGGTATCCACAAAGCATCATTCCAAAGAATGCACCGGCATTTACTCCCATATAAAAAATGGTATAAGCACCATCTTTTTTATCGGTTTTACCTTCATACATTTCAGAAATTATGGATGTAATATTAGGTTTAAAGAAGCCGGTTCCAATCACCAAAAGGCCAAGGCCAAGATATAAAGAAGTTTCAGTTTCCAAGGCCATAGAAGCATGTCCAAGCGTCATAATTGCCGCCCCAATGATCACTGCCCAACGATACCCGGTAAATTTATCGGCTATAAGTCCACCTAAAATAGGTGTTAAATAAAGTAGCCCGGCGTAGGTACCGAAAAGCGCACCCGCATTCTCTGCCGTCCATCCCCAGCCGGGATTATCAACTCCTACAATTGCCATTGTGAGAAAGTTGACCAGTAGTACCCTCATTCCATAGAACGAGAATCGCTCCCACATTTCAGTAAAGAAAAGAACAAATAAACCTGCAGGATGCCCTAGAACTTTACTTTTAAAAAAATCGTTCTGGACTTCAGAGGATGCTTGAGCATTCATATTTATAACTTAATTAATTAGAGAAAGCTAAAAATTATTCAACTGTAGTTTCTTTAGGTATTCCTTCTTGAATGGTAGCATCTTCAGCACCATGCGTAAGTCTTTTTAGAGGTTTTAGCAACATAATCACGATAAGACCTATTAACGTCCAGATAACTGCGATTCCTGTAAAGACCTCGAATTCTCCTAAAGACTGAGCTGATTCTCCAATTAGACCGGCAACCTTATTACCGAGACCCGTTGCTGCCCAGTACATACCCATTATTATAGAAGCGTATTTTAAAGGAGCAAGCTTTGTAATAAATGAAAGCGAAACTGGCGATGCACAAAGCTCTCCAATTGTATGGAATAAATATGCAAGAATCAACCAGTACATAGCAGAAGAACCTGTTTCTTCATATTGAACTGAAGCCATACTCATAAATCCAAATCCAAGAGCCATAATTATAATCCCTATCGCCATTTTGAAAATAGAAGAAGCTTCTTTTCCTCTTTTCTTCCATTTAAACCAGAATGCTCCTACTACTGTAGCAAACGTAATTATAAAGAATGAATTTACCGATTGAAAAACCGATGCAGGCACTGTAAATCCAAGTATCGTACGATCAGTTTTTTGTTGAGCATAGAGGTTCATCAATCCTCCAGCCTGTTCAAAAGCAGCCCAGAAAAGAATGATTAATAAGAAAGAAAGAAGAAGGACTTTTACCCTATCCTTTTCAATACTAGTTAGTGGTTTATCCAGAATAGCTTTATCTGCATCATTTTTTCTAGAAATTAGGTTACCAACATGTTTAAGGTGTTTTTGCCCCCACATGTAAACTAACTGGCCAAAGAACATTCCGACAGCAGCAAGACCGAATCCCCAATGCCAACCATATTTCTGTGCAAGGAACCCACAGGCAATTGGTGCAAGAAAACCACCAATATTAATTCCCATATAGAATATATAAAATCCAAGATCCCTTCTTTCGTCACCTTGCTTATAAAGTCCGCCGACCATTGAAGAAATGTTTGGCTTTAGACCTCCCACACCTAGAATAATGAACAAACATCCAATATAAAAAGTCATTTCAGAATCAAATGCCAGTACCGAGTGACCTATACAAAGTAGGATACCCCCAAGTAAAACTGTTTTCTTTTGTCCAAGAAATTTATCTGCGACCCATCCTCCAGGAATAGACGAAACGTAAACCAGCATGGTATACCAACCATAAAGTTCAAGAGCCTCTTGATTGGTCCACCCAAAACCCGGATTATCTCCTGCGGTTTCAGCTACTAAAAATAATGTAAATAGAGCACGCATTCCATAATAAGAAAAACGCTCCCATAATTCAGTAAAAAACAGGATATAGAGACCATAAGGATGTCCAAATAGTTCTTTCTGATTCTCAATTGCTTTAGCTTTATTCATGTTTATAGGTTAATTTCTTAAAGTTTTTCGAGTATAAAATCGGTCATCTTATTATAGAGGTGCAGTCTTGTGTTACCTCCATAAATTCCATGATTTCTATCAGGATAAATCGCCCAGTCAAATTGCTTATTTGCCTGGATAAGCTCTTCTACCATTCTCATCGTATTCTGAAGATGTACATTGTCATCTCCACCACCATGTATTAGTAAATAATCTCCTTTTAGTTTTTCCACATGATTTAATGGAGAATTTTCATCATATCCTGAAGCATTTTCCTGCGGAGTTCTCATATACCTCTCCGTATAAACGGTATCGTAAAACCTCCAGCTCGTTACCGGAGCAACCGCAATGGCCATAGAAAAAGTATCATTTCCTTTAAGGATAGCATTTGAAGACATAAAACCTCCGTAACTCCATCCCCAAATCCCAATTCTGTCTTTATCTATATAACTTCTTTCTCCTAATTTTTGCGCTGCTGAAATTTGATCTTCAACTTCATATTTTCCAAGTTCCTGGTACGTTACTTTTTTAAATTCGGCTCCTTTAAATCCGGTGCCACGACCATCTATACAAACAATGATATAACCTTTATCGGCTAATAGCTGGTACCAGTAATCATTACTACTGAAATAAGAATTTGAAACCGACTGGGATCCAGGTCCTGAATATTGAAACATCAATAATGGATATTCCTTATTTTCATCAAAATCTGAAGGTTTGATCGTCCACATATTAAGATCGTTCCCATTGATATTTATGGTAGAAAGCTCTTTTGGAGAAAAACCATAAGGCTCATTCTTTTTTAATAATTCACTGTTATTTAAGATCTCACGAACCTGCTTCCCATCTTTTGTTCTATGTAATGTGTAGACGTGAGGAGTCTCCACATTAGTGAATGAATTGATGAAATAGGTATAATCTGCGCTAAAAGAAGCTGAATTCATCCCAGTTCTCTCCGTAAGTCTTTTTTTGTTTTTACCGTTTGGTTTAACTGAATAAACATCTCGGTTTACGCTTCCATTTTCAGTACTTTGATAATAAATTTTATCCGCTTTTTTATCGTAACCGTAATAATTGGTTACTTCCCAATCACCACTGGTTACCTGATCCAGTAACTCTCCTTGCTCATCATAATGATAAATATGATTGTAACCGTCCTGTTCGCTGGTCCAGATAAAACTATTGTCTTCTAGGAAGGTCAGATTATCTGTAATATCAACATAAGCCTCATCGGTTTCATTTAGAACAACCGTTGCGTCATTATCTTCAGCATCTACAAAAATAAGGTCAAGATTGTTTTGATGTCTGTTTAGCACCTGAACACTTAGCAACATTGGATCTGCCGACCATTTGATTCGTGAAATATAAAAATCACTGAAATCTTCAGAAGTTTTAGCTTCAGAAGCTACATCATATTTATCTCCAAGATCAATTTCTTCAGAATTTTTAAATTTCACATCGTACATATGAAGACTAACTTTAGAATTAGCCTCCCCTGCTTTCGGGTATTTAAAAACCTGTTGCGTAGGGTAAAGATCTTTTCCAAAAAGATCCATTGAAAATTCCGGCACTTCAGTTTCATCAAATTTCAAAAAAGCCAGTTTTTCGCCGGTTGGATTCCATTCAAAAGCTTTTACAAAAGAAAACTCCTCTTCGTAAACCCAATCTGTGATTCCGTTAATGGTGCTATTTATCTCACCATCCTTTGTAACCTGAGTTCTTTCATTTGTCTTCAGGTCTAAGATGTATATATTATTGTCAAAAACATAGGCCAGTTTTGAAGCATCCGGAGAAAATGAGGCTTCCTGAACCTTATCTTCACTTACCTTTTTCAGATCTTTAGATTTTACATCATACACGTAGAATATTTCTCTTGAAGACCTTCTATAAATAGGTTCAACCTCTGTAGATAATAAAATCTTATCTTCTTTTTTGCTGAATTTGAATCCTTGGAAAGAATCGATCTTATCAAGATCGTTACTACTTAATAAAGTTCTTGTTTTCTTTCCAGATTTATAGCTGTAAACATCAATACTGGCAGCACCGCTTTCACGATCTCTATTCAGTACCACATATTCTTCACCGTTATTTAAAGATTGTAGCGATTGAAGTCTCTCTTCGCGGAAAGTTCCACTCCATATTTCTTCGAGACTAACTTCCTTTTGTTGTGCCATAAGCACAGAAGATGCTGCTAAAATAAAAGCAACGAGTATTTTAGGGAATTTCATAAAAATTAGAGAATGTTTAATGCAGGCCAAGTTTACTAAAATTTAATTAAAAAATGACTATCCAGGTTTGTTAAATACCAATAATCTGTTAAGAAAAAGGCCGTTTTAGATTCTTCATCCAACCGATTTTATGCCTGTCTAAAAATATGCTTTGTATCTTTGGACTCCTGAAATACCCAAAAAATGACAAAGCCCGTAAACGGATTCTCAAAATTTAGTAAATCTGAGAAAATAGCATGGCTGGCAGAGAATTATTTAGCCGAAAATAAAAAAGCTGTTTCAACTCTTCAACAGTACTGGAACGATGATGAAAAATTACAAAAGCTTCATGATGAATTCATTGAAAATACAGTCTCTAATTTCTATCTACCCCTAGGCCTGGCACCCAATTTTCTTATAAACGGGAAACATCATGTTTTGCCAATGGCTATTGAAGAAAGTTCTGTTGTGGCCGCGGCCAGTAAGGCTGCAAAATTCTGGAGCGAAAGAGGTGGATTTAAAGCAACAGTAATAAATCAAAAGAAAATAGGGCAGGTACATTTTCTTTATACCGGAGATTTTTCAAAACTAGAGAAGCTCTTTAAAAATATAGAACCGAAATTTCGGGAGTCCGTAAAATCCATTACCAGAAATATGGAAAAAAGAGGCGGTGGTATTTTAGAGATCGATCTTATTGACAAAACACAGGATCTTAAAAATTACTACCAGCTTTTTGTCAAATTTGATACCAGAGATTCTATGGGAGCAAATTTCATCAATTCCTGTTTAGAGAAATTTGCAGAAGTACTTCAGGAGGAAGCCTCGAAAGTTCAGGATTTTACTAAAGAAGAAAATCTTCAGATAATAATGAGCATACTTTCTAATTATGTCCCGGAATGTATTGTTAGAGCTGAAGTATCCTGCCCAGTTAATGAGCTCTCTGAAGATAAAAATATGAGCGGAGAGCAGTTTGCAGAAAAATTCGTTCAGGCGGTTAAAATAGCCGAAATTGAGCCCTACAGAGCTGTTACCCATAATAAGGGGATTATGAACGGTATAGATGCCGTGGTATTGGCCACAGGAAATGATTTTAGAGCGGTAGAAGCCGGGATTCATGCGTATGCTTCAAGGAATGGCAGTTATTCCAGCCTTACTCACGCTTCGGTTGAAAACGGAATTTTTAAATTTTGGATGGAAATTCCTTTAGCCCTGGGAACTGTTGGAGGACTCACAAGTTTACATCCACTTGTAAAACTAGCTTTGGATATTCTTCAAAAACCATCTGCCAGTGAATTGATGGAGATTACGGCGGTTGCCGGACTGGCCCAAAATTTCGCAGCGCTTAGATCACTCACCACCACTGGAATTCAACAGGGCCATATGAAGATGCATCTTATGAACATCTTAAATCAAAACGAGGCCACCGAAAATGAGAAGGAGAAGATGGTGGAATATTTTACACATCATACGATTACTCACAGCAGCGTAATTGACCAATTGGAAAAAATAAGATCTTAATGCAAAAATTCAGAAGTAACGGAAAAATACTACTTACCGGCGAATATGCCGTCTTAAATGGAGCAAAATCCCTGGCATTACCAACTAAAATGGGTCAGAGCATGGAAGTTTCCGAGGCCCAAAAAAATAGAATTTCCTGGACGAGTTACGATGAAAATGATAATATCTGGTTTCAATCAGATTTTGAATTTGAAAATGGAGATTTTACACATATCATTTCCTTAGAAGATCAAAAGGATTTAGAAAAGCAAGAAATTGCAAAAAGACTTCGGCAAATATTAAAGGTGGCATTTAGTAAGAATTCGGAAGCTTTTTCTGATAAGGGATATATCATTAAAACCAAACTGGGTTTTAATAGAAAATGGGGTCTTGGCACCTCTTCTACCTTAATCAATAATCTTGCTCAATGGCTAAAAATTGATCCATACTATTTACTTCAAAATAGTTTTGGTGGAAGTGGTTATGATATTGCAGCAGCCGGGAGCAATCTTCCTATTACCTTTCAATTAACAGATAATGGTCCGGTAAATTTTACCGCTGATTTTAATCCGACCTTTAAGGAAGAGCTATTTTTTGTCTACCTAAACAGAAAACAAAACAGTAGAGAAGCCATAGCTCACTATCGAAATCAGCCAATGGAAGATATTCAGGGCCTCACTGATAAAATTTCAGGAATCACAGAACAGATCATTAAGAGTGAAAGCCTGGAAGAATTTAAAATATTTCTGAAAGCACATGAAACCTTGATCTCAAAGGTGATCAATATTCCAAGAATTCAAACAGAATTATTTTCAGATTATCCCGGAATGATAAAAAGCCTTGGAGGATGGGGCGGAGATTTTATTCTTGCCACCGGTATGGAAGAAGAAAAGGAATACTTCAGAAAAAAAGGCTACCACAGTATTTTCGATTATCAGGATTTGATCAAATAAAATATAACCTATTAGCCAATTGCTTATAATTTGGTCAGATATTAATTAAATCATTGTCGTGCGACAAAAGATCTAAGATCGCTTCGCTGATAGATTTAAGACGTTAGACTTGGACATTAACCAATTGAAAATGAATGCTATATTGACGCTAATTTTTCAAAAAAAACATTCCTAGTTTCCAATAGCATGCTCCTGAATGGTGAAACAGCCTAAGGCTAACCTTCAATTATTTAACCGGAAAACACGGATATTAAATTGAAAATCGAATTGATATCTTTAATACTGCCAGCTTGGAGTGAAGTTGATATCACCTGACCACTAAAATTGGGCTTCGACTGCGCTCAGCCTGACATTATTTAAGGAAATTTATTTAAACTACGTAACTAATCACCGACCTGTAAAGTAAATTTCTTAATGGTAAGCCCATGGGCGTTAAACTCTCCTAGAATAAAAAAGCCTCAGTAAATACCGAGGCTTTTCATTATTAAATATTATTTCAGAAGTCTAGTAAAATCTAGCTCTGTTATCTTCAATTTCAGCTTTCTTTTTAAGAGCATCAAAAATTCTCATAGTAGCCTGAGCTCTACGAGCAGCACTTTCCTGCTGAGCAAAACCTTTATAAGAATCCATTGTAGGTGCTTCAAATTTGCTTACTAATTCTGCAACATACACTCCTTTTTCCCCGGCTATAGGTGAGCTAACCTTTCCTGGTTCTAAAGAGAACACTGCTCCAACAACCTCTGGCTCTTCACCTGCTCCGGCTAAAGTAGGGCTACTCAAGTTTACAGCATCGGCATTTTGAACACTTACTCCCTGATTATTTGCAATTTCCTGAAGTGAGCTTCCTTTTAACCTGTCTTTAATTAATTTAGCTTTTTTCTCTTTCCTAAGAATTGGAGTAACTTCTCCTGAAGCCTCTTCCACGCTCATAAGTCCCTTATCTCTCTTAGAAGTTAACTGAGCTACTACATATCCGTTATTTGTTTCGAATCTTCTAACGTCACCAACTTTGGCTTCATCTTCAAAGGCCCATTGGATTACTCTACGTTGTGCTCCGGCACCAGGAATATTTTCCTCTAAAGCCTTTACATCTTTTACCGTACGTACTTCATAATTTCCTTGCTTTGCAATATCTCCAAAATCACCTTCTGAAGCTGAAATTTCAAATTTCGTTACTTCATTAAATAAGTTGTTCATTGTCTTTTCAGAAGCCTGAATCTCTTTTGCGATCGTTGCAACTTTTACTGCTCTTGCAGCTTCGGTTTGATCGTCTATAGAAATTACATGGTATCCAAGTGGCGTTTCTACAACTCCAACATCTCCTGTTGAATTATCAAAAACGTAATTATCAAATGCAGGAATCATTGTCCCCGGAACGAAATATCCAAGATCTCCACCCTGCTCTTTATTTGAACCATCGGCAGAAAATTCTGATGCCAATTCAGCAAATTTAGCATTGTCGCCTTTTACCACACCTGCAATACTATCAGCTAAAACTTGAGCTTCCTCTTTAGAACGGCTTACACCGGCACCAAGCTGAGACCCCTGATAGGTTACCAGGATATGACTGGCTTTTACAGAATCTGGAATATTCTTAGTTTGAATTACTTTACTCAATTTCCAGTAACCATTCTCCTCATAAGGACCGTAAGTCTCTCCCTCATTTAGGCTGAAGATCGCTTCGGCATTATTCCCGGAAAAATCATTTCTGAATTTGAATCTATTTTCAAAAGGCAGATCTGAATTATTACCCACAAAAGTGGCATAATCATCGGTATTGTCAAATCCAGCAAGTGTATCGTTAGCTCCAACTGCAGCATTATATTCTACTCGCTGATTTCTCAATGAATTTAAAGTCTCTTTTGCCTCAGTCTTATCATCTCCCGAAGCACTTTCTTCAAAGATCACATATTGCAGACTTCTTGAAGCTTCTGTTTCAAAACGGGAAGAATGATTATCCAGGTAAGATTTGATATCAGATTTTGTCACTTCAACTTCGCTATCTGGAACTGAAGAGTAAGGAACCTGAACAAACTTCATATTAATATTATCATTTTGAAGTCTATAAGCTTGCTCTCCTTCTATAAGGGTAGCACCTACTCCGGCACCAACCATATTATAATAGCTATTCATCTTAGCAGTTTCAGCAAGATTCGAAGTGAATTGTTGCCATTGCTCATATGCTTGCGGAGAAGTCTCCTTTAAATTTGCAACATATTCTCTCAATCTGTTCTCATCGAACATTCCAGCCTCATTGGTGAAATTTGGATTATTTGCCATTTGAGTACGCACAAGTTGTGTAACCTGAGCTTCACCAGCTCTAATTCCAAGTTTTTCAACCTCTTCTTCAAGAATTACCTGTCTCAACTTTTGCTCCCAGATACGGTTTACCGCCTGGGTTGTGCTCATGTTGTTACCCATGTTTCTTTCAAAAGCTTCTACCTCACGTGCAAACTCCTCTCTACCAATCTCATTACCGTTTACGGTTGCAATGGTATTCTGGGAACTTTGAGAAGCCATTCCTCCGTTTCTAATCACATCAGCTAAAACAAAAGAAAATAAAGCTAGTGCAATGATGATAATCAAGAAAACAGACCTTTGTCTGATTTTATTTAATACTGCCATTTGAATGTATAATTTATCAAAATATAGGGGGCGAAAATAAGGTTTTTAGCCTAATAATAAAATTTAAAATTAGCAAATTCTTAACTTTAAGGCTTTAATCTTCAGGATTGATTTTAAGCTCTACTAATTCTATTTTTGTATTGGAAGTTTCCAGGATTTTTATTTCGAAATCCTCAATAGTTATGATCTCTCCCTGCTGTGGGATTTCCTCAGTATGGTTCACTATAAAACCACTTAAGGTTTCATAATTCTCCCCTTCAGGAATTTCAGTTCTATAAGTTTCGTTAAGATAATCTACCTCAAGCCTGGCCGAAAATTTAAAATGATCTTCCCCCAATTTCTCTTCAATTAAAACAGCAGAGTCATGTTCATCTTCAATCTCTCCAAATAATTCCTCTACAATATCTTCTACCGTCATCATTCCGCTAGTGCCACCATATTCATCTATAACCACAGCGATACTTTTCCTCTTTTTAATAAGGATGTTCAGTACATCTTTCACCCACATGGTTTCAGGAACAAAAACAACCGGCAGTAAAATAGATTTTATAGACTTGGGCCTTTTAAAAAGTTCAAAAGAATGAACGTAGCCAATAATATCGTCTATGGTTTCATTGTAAATCAGAATCTTAGAAAGTCCTGTTTCGGTAAAAGTTTCCACAAGATCGTCTGGTGCCTGACCCTGATCTACCGCAATAATCTCGGTACGTGGAATCATAACTTCTCTCGCCTTTATATCTGAAAAAGAAAGCGCATTCTGGAATATCTGGATCTCACTGTCCACATCTTCATGCTCCTCTATCGTTTCCATTTGTTCACTGATAAAATTCCCCAGTTCAACTTTACTAAATGCTAACTGAACTTCATCCCCATCTGTTTTGAAGAAACGTTTTAATATTATATCTGAAATCCAGATAATAAAAGAAGAAACAAAGCTGAAAAGGATATAGAAGATATATGCCGGAACGGCAAAAAACTTCAACATTGAATTTGCATAGATCTGGAAGAATACCTTCGGAAGAAATTCAGCAGTAAGAAGAATTACCAGTGTTGAGATTATTGTCTGGGTAAACAGACTAAGATCTTGGATGAGATAAGTAATAAAACCGCTTTCTGTCTCTATCCCACTTAACCAGGCCATCAAGAGGTCTCCCATAAAAAACCCATAGACTACCAGGGCGATATTATTCCCCACGAGCATAGTCGCAATAAATTTCGACGGCTTTTTAGTAAGTTTTTTAAGAACCTTAGCAAGAAAATCATTCTGCATTTTTTCAATCTCAATGAAGATCTTATTGGAAGAAACGTAAGCGATCTCCATCCCTGAGAAAAAAGCAGAAAGCAATAAAGAACAAACGATAATAATTACATCAACCTCCATTCAGGCTATTTGTTTCGATCTTCATATTTACGTCTAAAACGTCTTTTAAAGAAGAACATAAAGATGGCTATACAAACAAAAAACAAAAACAAGTAAGCCCTGTTCCTTTCTGTACTCCATATTCTAAAGGCTTCAAAAAGAAAGAATGCCGCAAACAATAGGTATGCGTATTCAAAATATCTGAAAAATTTACTCATCTTTTTCTTCTTCTATAATTTGTATTCCAGTATTGGTTCTTGAACGAAAATTAGTGAAATCCTGATTAGAATCAAAACCAAGGTCTTCTGTATATGATCCGTCTGAAAATCTAATGGTATTAGGCTTATCTGTAAATATCCAGTTTCTTTCCTGATCCCAAAACAACTGACTTGCCTTCAGAACAGTGCTATCTGCAGTAACAATCACCACATTCCTCTGTAAATCTATTAGTTTAGTCTTTTCGTAGACGATCCCATAATCTGCAATTACGGTGTTTTTTTTATCCTGCTCATCAAAAAACTCTACTTCTACTCCATCGGGAAATTCACGGTAAGCAAAAGCCTTGTTTGTATAATCCAGCATTTTGGCGCTTTTTAAGGTTGCTACCAATCTACCGGAATCTGTAAACTTTAAGTTAACACCTTCAGCGATTGCCTGAGGGGCGTCTTCTTCTAAACTGAAAGCTCTTACCTGTTGTAAATTGCCTTCACATGAAAAAAGCATTGTCACGCCTATGAGCGTGACAATGCCTGAAATAATATTACTATATGTGAGTTTCATCTTATAGGCTCGGGATACGAACAGTCTCACCGATCCAGCATCCAATTGAAATAGCATCACCAGCATTTTTACTAGACTGGAATACGTCAGATTTCTGTGGAGCTCTACCTCTGTAAGCAGCCGCAGCCTGATTTGCATTACTGGCAAGAGAAGGATCTACTCTCGCTGCTCTTGAAGCATAATCTGCAGCTAACCAATATACCGCTCTTTTGTTAAACGCATTATCACCACAATTGTTTGCACTCTTAGCATACATGTTAGCGATCTGCAAATAAGCACTACCTAGGGAAGGCTTTGCATTTAAAGCTTTTCTATAAAAACTTCTTGCCTGGCCATAGCTACCTTTATCTTTGTAGTTATTAGCAATTCTATAATAGATCTTAGCCTGGTCTGATTTATTGGTTTCAAGCTCTGCAGCCTGGTTATAATACTCAAGTGCTTTTGCACTTTTTCCTTCAGACTCAGCTAACTGACCTAATGAATATGCAGATTTTGCAGATGGCTCTAAAGTATGTAGCGCTTCAGAAACCTGGATAAATAAAGGATCTTCAGTACAATCTTTAGCTGAAAGCCTTGCATTCACATTTTTCAACCAGGTAACTTCACCTTTCTTAGCTTCAAAATCTTTCTTATACAAAGGCACAAGGTTATCACAATCTGCACGTGCACCAAGTTTACCGTTAAGTGCATTCCTAACCATACTATAGTTCTTCAGGTTAATCTCTGCATTCTTTATTTTCTTAGTATCTTTTGAAGACAACTCTTCACCATCCTCTTGTTTTTTAAGAAGTGGAGCTAAAGCTTCAGCCGCATCATTCTCTTCTTTTTCTATTTTTGCATATACTTTATCGTATTGATCAAAAACATCCTGAAGATTACGGTCACCTGCATCCTGCATATCTACTACAAGATCGAAATATGCATAAAGTGCTTTAGGACTGGTAAAATTATCTACGTCTTCTGCCCAGGCTTTATCGTAAGCATTATAAAGTTCTTCTTTATCTCCTATTTTATTGTCATACTTAAGCTGAGCAATATCAGAATATACCTTTCCAGCTTTTGTTTTTTCTGGGTAAAGTTCCAATCTGGTTTCCAAAACCTCAACTAGTTCCTCCACCAATTCAGCTTTATCGCCTTCTTCAGCTTTACCTATTTTATCTTCAATAACTCTCTCCAGGTATTGGTACGTTGCAAGGCTATATTTAGGACACTCTTCCATAACTTTCATTAAAGCAGGATAAGCAGCCTCATAATTTTTTGCTTTTGCATCATCGTATGCCAGGGCAGCCATTGTTGCACAATCTCCAGATTGAGCACTTGCAGCTCCAGAACCTAACATCGCAACTGTTATTAGTGTTAGAAATCTATTTTTCATGATTTTTGTTTATTGTATGGTTAATTAAATTTTCTTTTCGTGAACCATTGGTCATTTAAAGATAGTCCTATAGACAGTCTTAAAAAGTTCTCTTGAATTAATCCTGAATTCTTTGTGCCTCTTTGTCCAAGCTCGATTCCAAGGTTTGCATTAGAGAAAAATGTTCCGACTGGCAAACCTAGTCCAAAAGATATGCCAAACTCATTAATAGATTCATCATTGATTATCAAACCAGTCTCATCATAACGAAACCCAGCTCTATAAACTATTCTCTCTAAGTAACTTGTAAAAGAATTATAGTTGGGAATATAAAATCCTCCAACCGAGAATTGCGAAGCGTCTTCATAAGTACCCCCATCTCCTCTAAATCTAAAACTATTTTCAAAAGAAGATGAACCTACATTAGAATATTCGGCACCAGCAAACCATTTGTTTTCTTCACCCAGACCTGCACCTATTGTCAGTTTCGAAGGAAATTCAAATTGTGTATCTCCTAAATCAAGGTCTCTAAAATCGATCACCCTGCCTGTTCCAGAAGAAAAATCAACAGTAGAAATAGATCTTGAATTTTCTGAATCAAGATCCATAGCCGGTGCATAGGTTCCAGACACGTGCAATTTTAGTTTTTCTGAAATATCCCTCTGGTAATTAGCTCCAAAATTGAAGCTGAAACCTCTAATATCAGATCTATTTACATCTGTAGTCCCATACTGCAGGTCTTCACGGTTGATACTTTGAGAATTCTGAAAGTTTCCAAAATTATAATTAGCATCTACACCAAAGCTTAATTCATCTGTTAAGGAAATCCCAGCTGAAACAAACACCTTGTTCATACCTCCCCTTCCATTAAGCAAACTAGCTGAGCCTTCTTCCATGTCAAGAATTCTATAACCTACAGAAGTATAAGGGACAATCCCAAAACCAACTCCCACCCGGTCACTAACAGGAAACGCCAGTGCCAGATAGTCAAATGATGAGATTTTTGCATTATCACTATTTGTATCTGTTTCTAATTTCACACGATCGTGACTTGCACCAACATTAAAATTAGTAAGTTTTAGAGTTCCGTAACTGGCAGGATTTTGAATATTCACATGAATACTATCATTAAATATGCTTAAGCCCCCCATGGACCTATTTTCTACAGTCCCTTTAAAGTTTGTCAAACCAATCCCGTAATATGAATATGGCGAGGATACATTTTCCTGCGCTTGTGCAGTAAAAGCTAAAAATAAAGCTACGATTACTATAAATCGTTTTATCATTGAGTCTTGTTAAATTCTAGAATGAAATTAAGTCCTTCTAACAAAAAATTTGAGTTCGCAAATATGCTATTTTTTAATGGTATAGACAAAATTTGACTATCACCTCCTGTGAAAATAATTGTTAAATCTTCAAATTTAGAGTCATAGGATTTTATGGTTCCTTTTAATTCCATTTCAATTCCGTTAATAATCCCGGATAAAATACTGGATTCGGTGGAGTCACCTATCAGTTTTGGTGCCGGCTTCGGTGTTACTAACGGTAAATTGGCAGTAAACTTGTGCAAACTTTTAAATCTCATTTCCAATCCGGGCGATATAGCTCCACCAAGATATACCTCATCTTCAGTTTTAAGATCATACGTAATACATGTTCCTGCATCAATAATCAGCACATTTTTACCAGGATACGTATTAACTGCAGCAGCGACCAGGGCAATTCTATCTTTCCCCAAAGTGTGAGGTGTAGCATATTCATTTTTGAACGGAAGCGCGACCAGGTCATCTAACTGAAGTAAGGAATAGGATTTTTTTAATGCATTTTCCAGATCACTATCCAGAGAAGTTACACTGGAAAGTATCGATTTTCTGATTGCGGGAAACTTTTTTTGAAGATTTTCAAAATTTTCAAAAAAATCTTTTTTCAGGAAAACCTGCTTTTCCAAAAGTCTATTGTTTTGAAAAACAGCAGTCTTTATAAAGGTATTCCCCCCATCGATCACTAAATTCATCCAGTTTTTCTTTAAAAACAAAAATACAAAAGCAATTTTTTATAATTTCCTTTGTGAGTTCTTAAAAATGAAATTATATTTGCCACCGCTTAAACAAGCAATTGGTGCCTTAGCTCAGTTGGTAGAGCAATGGACTGAAAATCCATGTGTCCCTGGTTCGATTCCTGGAGGCACCACCTTAAAAAACCCGCCTCGATGAAGCGGGTTTTTTTATTAGTTTTTCTTCATAAACAATCGTACCACCGAATTTACCTGAAAATATATAGATCTCTGGTAACGAGTGAATTCAAAAAAAAGATCCTAGCCCCAGATTGTGCTCTACTTATTGATGTACAAAATCGTTCGGCGGTTCTAAAATTCATCTCTTTCAAAACTGAACGAACATAATGCTCAAATTCGAATAGCCAGTGGCCTTACTAAAGATGAACTCGATTTGTGCTAAAGGGTTGAATAGGATATGGAATCACGGGTCATGGAAGTGTATATATTCAGATATATTATGAAAAAATTCATCTCGCGCCATAATTCATATGACAGCCGAATTAAGTTGATACCCAGTTCTTCTCTTAGGAAAATTGTGTGAACCCCCCCTGGAACTATCTCTTTTGACGGATTTTATATTATAGAAATATTTTTTTTAGCTACATGTTACGTTTAATAAAATATCTTTACATTTAACAGAAGTTTCTATTCTCAATAGGCAAGCCTCATCACTTTTGTAGCAGTCATATCTTTTTGCGGCAAAGAAAACGGACGAAAGTGGCAGTTATAGGTATTTCCTCGGAAGCCGAAGCTTAATAGCAGGAGTTACAACGGTATAAATCCTTCCCACCAATCCTTCGAACCAGCAAATCGTTGGACTGAACTAACGCGCTTACAGCGAAGAATTACTGGTTATAAATAGGGAAACTCTGGTCGCTATTGCGATTGTAATTACTGCCTTGCTTCTAACTGAAAGGCGGGATCAATATTATTCTACAATTCGTCGAAACCCGTTTTGACCAATCCTGCTTAATTGGGGGACAACTAAAACTTTTATTTGAGAAACGTTTATAAAATAGCCAAAAAGAAATGAATTTTTACGATATAGACATACTAAATAACACAAACGATTTATTATGCTTCTTTACAAAAAGAGTCAAGCTCTCAACCCGGTTTTGTCATATTAAATCCATGAGGAGTTTATTATTAACCGGACTAAATAGAAGACCTCCCATACAAAACAATCGCAGTATGGAAACCCTCGCCATGGTAACTATAGCTGTATACCTTCTAACTTTCAGTGTTGCTTCCGCACAATGGGAAAATCGCTATGCGAAACTTAATGATTTTGGTCACCATGTGTACCTGGAACAGCATGAACTTCCGATCCTTTCCCACGGACAAACAGATCCCGCACCTGCACCGGACGGAAAGCGCTTGGCATTCGCTGCCCGCGGTTGGCTCTGGAATCTGAACCTGGAGACTGGAACCGCGGTAAGGTTAACAAGTGGCCCCGAAGTCGACTCCCGGCCTCGCTGGTCCCCAGACGGTAAACACCTGGCATTCGTTCGGGATAATGGTCTAAATACTGCAGTCATAATCAAAGAGCTCGCTACCGGCAAGGAAACAAAAATTGACACCGAAGCCATAGAGTTGGATCCTGAATTCTCAACCGATGGGGAATGGCTTTACTATACATCGGGAGTTAGCGGTTCCCTTAATCTTTGGAAATATAACTTGTCATCGGAAATGACAGAACAGCTCACCAATCTTTCCCAGGTAGAACGAAACTCCCGAAGCCTGGCTAAAGACGGAAGTCTCCTGTACCTTCACGGCAGTGGCGCATATCGGGCGCTTCGGATTAAAGATCTTAAGTCTGGTTCTGATACAATAGCCCTTGCCCGAACCCTGGATTACCATTTCACTGCTGATACGCATCCCAAACAAGATTTAATTGTTTATAGTGCTCCTATTGATAATGCGTATCATCTCTGGACAATGGACCTTAACAACTGCCAAACACCGCCTTACCAACGGCGATCCCTTCGCCTTAACGCCAGCCTTTAGCGCCGACGGTAACCAGGTGTATTTTGCAGAATTAGATGAATACCGTCAGTTCCGACTGATGCATATCTCCACTTACGGTGGCTCCGCAGAAGAGGTAAAAATTTCAAATTGGGACCTTGGAGAAGAGAGCGGAAAACTGAAAGTGAATCTGGCAAATGCCGTCGGAAACAAGGTTACCGCACGAGTGTCCATTGTTAGAGAGGATGGACTTCCGGTAGCTTCCCATGAGGACGCCACCTATTTCGATCCGCAAACGGGCCGATATTATTTCTACCTAAAGGGGGAATCGCAGTTTGATCTTCCGGTGGGCAAATATACGGTGACCGCAGTTCGTGGTCCCATGACGCCAGTAGTAGAATCAACCGTTTTAGTTAACAAGGATAATATTTCAGAAGTCTCCCTCAGCCTGGAACCCATTTGGGATGCCGGTGCCGAGGGCTACGTATCTGCAGATCATCACGTGCATTTGAATGGTGACGGGCATTACCGTGCTGACCATAAGGATGCCATTCGTGCTATGGAGGGAGAAGATCTTAATTTACTCGCTCCTATGTCCTGGAATCGCTGGGAGCGCCGAATTGACGAGGCAATTGTAGGTCGCGAAACGGTCGTGGATGGCCGAATTGTAACCCAGGGCCAGGAAATACGTTCTCACTTCCATGGGCATGTAAGCCTACTCGGAGTTGAAGAACCTTATACCCCGTGGTTCTGGGGACCAAATAATCCAACTCTGGGAGACCCGAATAGAAGCAACGGTGAAGTTGTAGAATATGCCCAGAATTCCGGGGCCTTCCTTACCTACGTGCACCCTATCAGCAATGATTCCGACCCATTTGAAAATCTGCAGAAAAACCCAATTCCTTTGGAACTGGTTTCGGACGCTGTCCTGGGCGAGCTTATAGGATTGGAAATGGTATGTGCCTGGACCAGCCCTCTCGGAAATTCGGAGCTGTGGTATCGCCTGCTCAATATAGGACGACCTGTAGCTGCCATGTCGGGGACCGATATGTGGGTGGATTTCCATCGAACCATGGCGGTAGGTACAGGCAGAAATTATGTGCAACTGGACGAAGAAAATTTTACAGCTGATGCGGTACTTGAAGCTGCCAGGGCGGGTAGAGGATTTGTGACTACGGGTCCTGCCTTAATGTTCCAGGTTGGTGAGGGCGCAAGACCGGGGGATGTAGTTTCCAGTGGATCTCAAAACTGGCAGGCCACACTGGTTGGAACAAATGACATTGATGTGGTTGAACTTGTAGTAAATGGTGTTGTTGTGAAAAAACTTACAGGGATTAAAGCCGGTGAAACGAGACAGTATAAAGGGAATGTGAACCTCCCTGTGGGAGGATGGGTATCAATAAGAGCTTATGCCAGCGAACTCAGGGAGGACAACTGGCCCACCATGCATGCACGCCCATTCGCACATAGTTCTCCAATCTGGATCGAGTCTGTTGGCAGTACCGATGCACAGGCACGAAAAAAGGCTGCATTAGATCTAATTCAGGCGATTGAGACTGCTGAACGTAAAGCGCGGGCAGCATATGAAGATATAAAAATGCCTCTTATGATGTCCCGGTTTAATGAGGCTCGAAACCTTCTTAGGGAAATAGTGAAGTAAATAGAACAAGCCCAAATAATTTATTACCCTCTAATTTTTTTTAAAAAACCACCCGATAGTAGAAATCCATGGAAATCCTATATTTAATAGACTTAAAAGTTGGAAAAGATTTTGTTTTTTAGAGATAAAAACCGAAGAATCAATTAGTAGAAAAAATTCCGGACACAGAGAAATTCCACCTCAAAATTTCTATAATGAAACTAAACAGGCTAATTCTGAATCTTTTCAAATTGTAAAGTTACCGGATATGATGATGCACCCCATCCTCTGTCTTCTACAAAATCCCTGAAGGAGAGCGTAAATGATGAATCATTGTTTATATCCAATTCTGCAGTAGTTCCTTCCGGGCCCCCAAACTATTCCTCCGGCCCCACAGCCGACACCATTCGTATGTCTTACTACAACGGCTTGTGTACAGATAAACTTTAACCTTATTTAGGATTGAAGGTAACATTAGATATAAGACGAAAAAAAGATAGAAAAGCTGAAAGATCGGGAGGAAATTTATATTTTCCAGGTACTAATTACAGCATTTTGATCTTGTGCTTACCTGAACTGCGGTCTCTGGTTTTTACTATGTATCAGAGTGTAATAAAATCCAATAAATATATAGTGATCGCGCTATAACATGGTATGAAAGTTAAGTCCGTTTACGAATGTATGATCTGTAGAGCTACCGGAGGCAAAAAAGGGTCATTCTGAATAAAATGAAAAATCTCATAAAACATAAATATCTATTTTTAAGAAATTTGGGGTTTTTCGACTTCGCTCAAAATGACAATACTTTCACTTTTTAGACAACCTCTTTTTTATGCTCCCTATTCACCAAATAGAGGTTACCTATTAAAAAAAATCTGTTTCCGCAAGCGGGATAAACACGCTTTTGACAGAATTAATAACTGAATTAAGAAAGATCTGGAATCAAGCCTGAAATGTTGTACCAAAAAAAGCTATTCTGTTTTACTATAAAATCTACAAAATGAGGTTCTCAAATTGACTCAGTTGATATTACAGCAAATAAAAAACCATGTACTCACTTCGCAAAATGAATACATGGCCTTAAAATTAAGACGTTAAATCTGTGTTTTAAAATTATACGTTAAGAACAATTACATTAATAATTGCTCCTACTACCGCAAGTAAAATTAAAGCCAATGCAAGAGTAACTCCTATTTTAGCAAATATATTTAGGCCTTGCAGCGATCCCTTATAATTTTCAACAAAATCAGTAAAAATTTCCATAAGCCTAGTTTTTTTGAATTAATATTCAACTCACTTAAATATAAGCAGTTACATTTCTAATTCAAAAAATAATCGTTGAACCAACGATATTCTAGGCGAATGACAAGAGCTAAAATTTCCGAAGAGAAAAATCGGACTTCTAATGTTCCTAAAAGGAATCTTTCGATAAAAAATCACTTTTTAATATTACATCCTAATCATTCTCCCACCTCTTTTTCCTGGTGGTTTTCCTCCTCCAAAGCTACTGAGTTTATAAGTGAAACTTAGCATAGCATATCTCTGTAAGACGAGATTATTTACATCCTGAATATAATCATCCCCTACAAGTCTTCTGGTATCTACATTTTGATCTAAAAGATCATAGACTTTTACCTTTAAAGTAGCATTATCTTTTAAGAATTGATATCCCAGGCTCATATTCCACAAAAGAGAGGTATTATCAAAGCCAGGAGCAACATTACCATAATGATTGAATGAAATATCATTCCCGAAAACTACATTTTCAGGAAAGTAGGTAGTTGTTTCCAATGATAATGCATGATTAGTATAACTCTGATCTCTTCCACTATTAATATCATAACTGATGTCATTATAATTAAGAGTATAACCGGGGTTGATCTCCAGTAACTCATCAATGGCATAGGTCATTTGAAATCCCGGACTAAGGTTAAATTGATCAGATTTATACTTAACGGCATTAATAAATCCAACATTGCGATTATAACCTGTATTCATTCTTAATCTCAAACGTAACTCCCGGGCATCTTTTTTGAAAGTCTTACTATACGAACCTCCCAGATTACCATTTATCACACCATCTACGTTTGTATAAGTCGTTGTACGAACAAAATCTTCTACGCTACTGGTAGCCACCACCTGGTTATCTGTAAAATTGGCATACATATATCCAAAGAAGCCACTACGGGTTGCAAAATCAAAATTCCTGAAATTAAAATTTATTCGCTGATTAAAAGTTGGTTCCAGTTCTGGATTACCCACGACGATATTTAATGGATTTGTACGATCCTCTACCGGCTGTAACTGCCTAACTGAAGGTATATCAGCATTTGTACTATATCCCAGGCTTATACTTTTGGATCGTTCTATGGAATATCGAATATCAGCATCCACAAAAATGTTATTATAAGTATTATCGAAAGAAACATTATCGATAAAATTATCTGTTTTAAGCGTAGTGCTTAAAATCCCAATTTCAGTATCTATTCTCCACACCTCACCCTCGTAATTTACTCCGGCATTTGGGGTATGTTTAAAACTCCTTACCTCAAAGTCATTACTTAGCAATTCATTAAAATTTACATAATTACCATCTACCGCATCAAAAACATTCCTGGTATTACGACTCTTTGAAGTTGAAAAATCATAATTAAGATCCAGAAATAATTCATCACCCAATACACTACGTTTTGAAATTCCGGCACCAAAAGAATTGGTCTTTTCATCCTGATCTATCAACTGATCCTGAACTCTATCATTTTCGGGAGCATTTGCAAAAATACTTTGAGAAAAGTAAATGTTTTCGTTCTCCTGTTTACTATGAGAATGATCCACATCTATTTGAAGGTATGAGCCTCTACCACCAAAACGCTTAATAAAATCTATATTATTTGAGAAATCTGCACTGTTCAACTCCTCCATTTCATCTATAACAGAAGTGTTTTGTAAATTCATATTCTCATCCAGAGTTTCTTCATTTCGATCTCTAAAAGAAGTCCCAATATTTGCATTGAATCTTGGAGCGATAGATAATTTCGTAAGGGTATCAAATTCTACCTCATAACGTAAATTAGCTCTGTGACTATCATTAATAAGGTTACTGGAACTAAGGGAATTTGTAAAATATCTTGAATCTGGAAGAATATTTTCCCGCTCTACCCTGGTTCGGGTTTCGGTGTCATTTCTTCCATAAAAATAGTCAGCACTCAATTCCATGTCATTATCCCATTCATTCACAAAATTAAAACCTGCAGTTTCAGATTTTGTAATTCCGCCACTGCTTCCAAATCCGTTCCCATTAATACTGAAAGAACCATTACTGTTAAAACTGATGCGCCTGGCATTACCTCCCATCATATCAAAAACCTCATCAAAACTAAACCCTGAACTATTGATATTATTAGAACTGGCGAGAATACTTACCCGCATATCGTCTTTAAAGTAATTACCAATACCACTAAGCTCGTATCTATCGTCTGTCCCGCCACCGGCAGTTAATCTGGAGAAATACCCCTTATTCTTGTCTTCCTTTAGCTCGATATTTATCGTCTTATTATCAGGATCTCCTGCTTTTCCCGTAAATTCCTCACTTTTGGTTTTGGTATCTGTAACCTGAATTTTATCAATGATCTCCTTCGGAAGGTTTTTTGTAGCAATTTTTGGATCATTTCCGAAGAATTCCTTCCCATTTACTAGAATACGAGAAACAGGCTTTCCATTCACGGTGATATTTCCATCTGAATCCACTTCAACCCCCGGAAGTTTCTTCATGAGTTCCTCTAAATTTGCGTCCTGCCGGGTATCGAAAGAACCGGCATTGAACTCCAGGGTATCCTTTTTTATAGTTATTGGTGCACGAGATGCTGTAAGGGTCACCTCATCCAGCGCATTTTTCATTGGCTGAAGCTGAATACTCTCGATAAGTATATTTTTCTGAATTTCAACAACTTGCTGATGTGGAGCATAACCGTTATAGCTCACAATAAGGTTAAGCTTTTCAGCTTCTGTATTTCCTTTTAGCAGAAAATTGCCATCCTTTTCTGAGATCGTATAGGTAACAAGGCTGCTGTCGGCAATCTGCTCTACATAAATTGTAGCTGATTCTAGTGGATTCTTATTTTCGTCGGTGATGGTACCGGTTACCGCAAATTCCTGGGAGAAGCTAGCTGCGCTGATGAAAAGCAACAGCAAACTGAAAACATTTCGCATTTGGTTAGTATGAATTGATTGATGAATGAAAACAAATAAACGTCTTCTATTTCAAGTTTAGACTAACCTATTCTAAAAAAGTTTAAAGCTTAGTTATTTTTTTCTAAAGAAAATTGAAATTGGCACACCCTGGAAATCAAATTCCTGTCTCAGCTTATTTTCTAGAAATCGTTTATAAGGATCTCTTACATATTGTGGCAGGTTACAGAAAAATGCAAATTGAGGATGCGGTGTTGGTAACTGCATGCAAAATTTGATCTTTACATATTTACCTTTATAAGCTGGTGGTGGATTCCTTTCTATAATAGGCAACATAACGTCATTAAACTGACGTGTTTTTATCTTCTTGCTTCTACTTTCAAATACTTTAACCGCAGTTTCAATCGCTTTGAAAACTCGTTGCTTGGTCAATACGGAAATAAATACAATAGGCACATCTGTAAATGGCTCAATCTCACGACGAATCATCGCCTCATATTCCTTCATGGTATTGGTTTCCTTATCTACCAAATCCCATTTATTCACTAGTATCACGATCCCTTTATGATTTCTTTGAGCCAGCCAGAAAATATTCTGCACCTGACCATCAAAACCTCTGGTAGCATCAAGAACCACTAAGCAAACATCACAATTCTCAATAGCACGCACAGAGCGCATCACCGAGTAAAATTCAAGATTCTCCTTTACCTTGGATTTTCTACGAATTCCTGCAGTATCCACAAGGTTGAATTCAAATCCAAAACGATTGTACCTGGTATCAATAGAGTCACGTGTAGTACCGGCAATATCGGTTACGATATAACGGTCTTCGCCTATTAAGGCATTTATAAAAGAAGACTTTCCTGCATTTGGTCTTCCTACCACAGCAAATCTTGGTAATTCAGATTCGTCTTCTTCTTCAATTTCCGGCAGGGCTTCAATAAGAGCATCCAGAAGATCTCCCGTCCCACTACCATTGGTACTGGCAATTGGAAAATATTCACCCAAACCAAGAGAATAAAATTCCACGGCATTTGCCAGACGTTTATTGTTGTCAACTTTATTTACAGCCAGCAATACTGGTTTATTTACTCTTCTAAGAAGATTTGCCACCTCTTCGTCCATAGAAGTAACTCCCGATTCTACATCTACTATAAAGATAATAGCATCTGCTTCATCGATGGCCAGTTCTACCTGCTTATCAATTTCAGCTTCAAAGATATCATCACTCCCTTTTACGTACCCACCGGTATCTATTAATGAAAATTTCTTTCCATTCCAGTCAGACTTTCCATAATGCCTGTCACGGGTTACCCCGCTCACCGAATCAATGATCGCTTCACGACGTTGAATGAGTCGGTTAAAAAAAGTTGATTTACCCACATTAGGTCTACCCACAATGGCGACAATATTGCCCATAACTATAAATTGATTTCAGGAAGCAAAATTAATGGTTTTAAATCAATTAACTGTTTCCTGTATTATTCTGAAAAGTTTATTTTTTATCGGTATACCCGAATCTACGAAGTTGGTTGGAATCGCTACGCCAGTTTTTATTGACTTTCACATACAATTCCAGATGCACCTGTTTCCCGAAGAATTTCTCAAGATCTTTTCTGGCCTCTACACCAACTCTTTTGAGAGCGGCTCCTTTATGGCCAATAATGATCCCTTTTTGAGTATCTCTCTCTACCATAATGATGCTTCGCATTCTAATGATCTTCTCCTCTTCAAAGAATTCATTGGTTTCTATCTCTACACTATAAGGAATTTCCTTTTTATAGTGCATCAGGATTTTTTCACGAATAATCTCATTCACAAAAAAGCGTTCCGGTTTATCTGTAAGTGTATCTTTTGGATAGAATGCAGGGGATTCCGGAAGTAATTCTATAATTCTGTTGAAAACTGCCGGTACATTGAATCCTTCGAGTGCCGAAATTGGATGAATTTCAGCGGTTGGAACTTTCTCCGCCCAGTATTGTACCTGCTCCTCTAATTGCTCCTGATTAGACTTATCTATTTTATTCAATAAAAGCAATACCGGGACTTCAGAATTAGAGATCTTATTAAAAAATGCCTCATCTTTTAATCCTTCTTCTCCTATTTCAACAATATAAATTAACACATCGGCATCTTCAAAAGCAGATTTCACAAAATCCATCATAGAAGCCTGAAGTTCGTAAGCAGGTTTGATAATACCCGGCGTATCACTAAGGATCATCTGGAAATCTTCCCCGTTAACAATTCCTAGAATTCTATGACGCGTAGTTTGTGCTTTAGAGGTGATAATAGAAAGTCTTTCCCCTATAAAAGCATTCATCAACGTTGATTTCCCCACATTGGGATTACCAATAATATTTACGAAACCGGCCTTATGTGCCATAATAATAATTTTTGCAAAGGTATTTCATTTGTAATCTGTTACCTAATCTTTATTCAATTTCTAACAATTGACAGTAATTAGGTGCAATAATTTAAATTAAGAGGAAAGAATCTACTCAATTCAGGAATATAACTCGCTGAAAATCATAATTTAATAAATATATGAATCTAAACTTTCAATGGGTTGCACTTCTATTTTTAATGACTATTTTTGCCGCTTCTTAAAAAGAAGCAGAAATAGCCCTCATTATGAAAAAAGTTCTGAACTTATTCGACTTCAAGCAACAGGTTAACTATAAAACGGAAGTGCTTGCCGGATTAACCGTAGCGATGACCATGATTCCGGAATCACTATCATTCGCAATTCTAGCCGGATTTCCTCCTTTAATGGGATTGTATGCTTCTTTTATAATGGGTTTAGTGACGGCAATATTTGGAGGAAGGCCAGGAATGATATCCGGGGGTGCCGGCGCGACAGTGATCGTATTAATTGCCTTAATGAAATCTAATGGGCTGGAGTATGTACTTGCTGCAGTTGCCTTAGCCGGAGTGATTCAAATTGTAATTGGTGTTTTTAAGCTTGGAAAGTTTATACGCTTAGTACCTCACCCGGTAATGTTTGGATTTGTGAACGGGTTGGCCATTATTATTTTCATGTCTCAATTAGATCAATTTAAAACAGTTGTAAATGGTGACATTGTATGGCTAACCGGAACTTCATTATATATTATGGCCGGTTTAGTAGCCTTAACTATTGCAATTGTGGTATTGCTTCCTAAAATAACTAAAGCTGTTCCTTCTTCTTTAGTTGCTATCATAGTAGTATTCATATTGGTTTACTTCCTGGGTATAGACACTAAAACGGTGGAAGATATTGCCTCTGTTAGCGGTGGTTTCCCTCCTTTTCATATTCCTAATATTCCACTAAGCTGGGAAACATTAGAAATAATCGCGCCTTATTCTATGATCATGGCTGCCGTTGGACTAACGGAAGGCTTACTTACTCTGAACCTGGTTGATGAAATTACACAAACTAAAGGAAATGGTAACCGGGAATGTATTGCACAAGGCGGAGCTAACGTACTAAATGGATTCTTCTTTGGAATGGGCGGCTGCCCAATGATTGCTCAAACCCTTGTAAACTTATCTGCAGGTTCCAGAGCTCGATTATCAGGAATCATTGCAGCATTTACTATTCTTGCAATCGTGTTATTTGGTGCGCCAGTTATAGAACAGGTACCAATGGCCGCACTGGTTGGGGTAATGATCATGGTAGCCGTAGGAACTTTTGAATGGGCAAGTTTAAAGATCTTTAATAAAGTACCTAAAAAAGATATTTTCCTGGTAATTATAGTTGCTTTAATAACAGTTCTTCTTCATAATCTGGCATTGGCAGTTCTTGTTGGAGTAATACTTTCAGCATTGTTCTTCGCATGGGAAAGCGCTAAAAGAATTAGAGCCAGAAAACATATTGACGAAAATGGAGTAAAGCATTACGAAATATACGGCCCGTTGTTCTTCGCCTCTACTACTAATTTTGCAGAAAAATTTGATGTGATAAACGATCCTGAAGAAATTATTATCGATTTTAAAGATAGTCGTGTGTCTGATATGTCTGCGATTGAGGCTTTAAATGCGGTTACTCAACGCTATAATAAAGTTGGTAAAAAAGTACATCTAAGACATTTAAGCAATGATTGCCGAAGATTACTAAAGAATGCTGATGCTCTTATAGAAGTAAATATTCTTGAAGATCCAACTTATAAAGTAGCGACCGACCAGACTTAACACTATATATCAAGGTTTCTGGTACTGATATGACTTCTGAACTTTTTAAAGCCCGGTCTAAAGTACGCACGGCATCAACGTAAAACCAGAGGATTTAACCGAAATTAGCTCTATTTTACCTATATTTTATTCGTTTTCTAAACTGGTAAACTGTTTAATCGCAGTATTGGGTTCCAGAATGTTATAGTCACTCCAGAACTCAGGATCATACTTTTTGAAAGTTTTATATTCAAAGTTTTCTGATACAGAAATCTCTTCGAAATTAGATTTCTGTAAAGATTCATCATCATATATAAAAAACTCCAGTTTATTAAGGCTGGAATTATCAATTTTAAGTTCTAAATCCACTTCTTGCAACTTTTTCTTAAAAAGAAATCCATCTTTCTTCACTAGTAAACTCAAAGGTCGATCTACTTCAACGCGATTACCAAATTGCTGTTCAATAAACTTTGGAGCATATTTGTTATTATCATTCTTATTAAAGATCATTTTACCTCTAAAGACATTATCCTGTGTACTTATTCCGAAGAGACTAAAGCTTTTGAGTATTTTCACGTTTTCATATTCCAGGCGGTGGATTCCAAAATCCTCAGTATCCACATAAATTTTCCCTTTAAAATCGGCACCTCGTTTAGGTTCGAATGCCACTACATAGGCTATAGAGTTTTGTATTGCTATATAACCTTCTACAGTAAAATCATACTTTCTGGTTTTCTCAAAAACATCCAGCCTAATATCTTCCAGCCAGAACATATCTTTCATTAGGTCTGTAATAAAAACCTGTGCCCTCGACAGTGTACTTCTTCTCTTTTTCAGATCTTCCTCCTCAAGCTCTGCCGCTGTTTTCATACCAGGTTCTCTTGAAGATCTACTATCTTCAATTTCTTCATTTAACTCTTCAGAATCCATTTTGAAACCTATAATTCCAGATTTCACCTTTAAAAAAGTTCCTTCTTTCACATTCTCCTGTAAAATCTTCTCAAAGCGTTCCACAATTTCATCTGCAGATCCTTCGTTTATCGGGTTTTCCAGGTTAGCGACTTTAAGCAACTGAACTTTCTGGGTTTCATAATCTCCATAAAAATCACCAAAGTACTCCCTGTAACTATCAATATAATTCGGAATTTGTTCGATTATATTATCCATAAATTTCTGGTCTATCCCTTCTACCGTACTTTCTTCGACATCCAGTTTCAACTCGTTCACTTTGTCTATATAAGATTTTCTCATAAAAAATCTTTTCTTCCTAAGACCAAAATCATAATTCGCTTGTACACTAGCCAGCGCTTTTTCTACAATCGCTTCAGGCTCCATCTTCGAATTTGAAATAAAAACGCTGGAAAGTTCTATAGTGTTTGGCTTTAAATAGATTACCGAATCCATCTCCTCAATATTCAGCATCCTGGTCTCGTATCCAATAGATGAAATACTAATCTGTGATACCCCTTCGATGTTAGGAATCTTGAAGTAACCTTCCTCATTTGTGATCACACCTCTATTTTCCAGATACTTCACAGTAGCAAAAGCAATGGTTTTATTAGAATTGTACTCTTTTACAGTACCTGAGATTTCCTGTGCACTGAGTTTTACCGTGAGAAAGAAAACAATCAGAAAGCAGTTTAAAATCAATTTCATAAAGATGGTTTATATACAAGACGAAAAAGAGAGTGCTTCGTTACATGTAGCACTGTAATGACTGGAAAATGTTAGAATAATACAGGTAAAAAAATTAATACATCTCTTGTTTTTCATGCAGATTTCTCCGCAGTCAGATCGTACTACTCAAATAAATTGATGTTGGTTGAGATCCAATCTTTAAAAAAAAATTGTTTGTAAATCTTAAAATCTCCAGTTTGAAATTTTAAACATTACTTAAAAAGACCCATAAAAAAATTTAATATTCCTAACTTTCAGAAACCAACAAAATTAAGATCATTACATGGCCGAATTAAGTGAAGATGAATTTCAAAATATTCTTTCTATTCAGAATAAATGTACCCGCTTAAATCTAAACGAAAATATCTACGGAACTTTCGCTGAAATTGGAGCAGGACAGGAAACCGTTCGTCATTTTTTTAGGGCCGGAAACCCAAAAGGAACTATCGCTAAGACGCTTAGTGCTTATGATAAAGATTTTAGTGACGCCATTTATGGCTTGGACCCCCAAAATAGATACGTTACCATTAATCGATTAAAAAGAATGATCGATTATGAAGCTGAATTGATCGAGCAGCGACTCTCCAGAAAAAAATATCCTGATAAATTATTCTTTAGTTACGCCAATACTGTGGCAACTATAGACTGGGCGAAAAAATATAAAGGTCACGGATGGCTGGGAATTAAATTCCAGCGGGAACCAAAACAGGAATATAGCGAGATCATGCTTCATGTTCAGTTTAATGAGAACAATGCTTCCCAGCAACAGATTAGTCTCGGGATCATGGGAGTAAATTTAATTTACGCTGCATTTTACCAAAGCGATGATCCAAAACTACTTATCAAGAAGCTCTATGACCATCTTAGCGTAGATAAAATTGAAATTGATTCTATCAATTTTAAAGGACCTGTTTTTGAAGGTCTAGACAATAGATTGATGAGTCTTGAACTTGTAAAAGAAGGAATCACCGATGCGGTAATGTTCTCTCCGGAAGGAAACAACATTTTACCGGCAAATGTGTTATATAAGAAAAATATACTAACGCTGAGAGGTAGCTTTAGGCCGGTTACGAATTTAAACCTTCAAATGTATATAACCTCAAGAAAGCTGTTTCTTGAGCAAGAGGAGGTAAATCCCGATAAGACCGTCATAATTTTTGAAATGACCATTAATAACCTAAAAGCTGAAGGGGAAATAGACGAGAAAGATTTTCTGGACCGTGCAGATCTCCTATGTGCTTCAGGACAAACTGTGATGATTTCCAGTTTTCAGGAATATTATAAAGTTGTAGAATATTTTTCACTTCATACTAAAAAGGAACTCGGTCTCGCCATGGGGGTAGACAATCTTGTAGACATATTCAATGAGCGATATTACCGACACCTAAGCGGAGGTATTCTGGAAGCTTTTGGAAAAATGTTTTTCAAAAGTCTGAAAGTTTATCTCTACCCAATGAAAGATCCAGAAACCGGAGAAATCATTACGAGTAAGAACTTAAAAGTACACCCACGAGTAAAAGAACTCTATAAATTCTTTATTGACAACGGTAAAGTTATTGACATTGAGGATTACGATGAAAGTATCCTGGATATTCACCCAAGAAAAGTCTACCAGCTAATAAGGGAAGGAAATCATGAATGGGAAAATATGGTACCCGGACTCACCGCAAAGATGATTAAAGAGAAAAATTTATTTCAAAAAGAAGAAACTACTAAGTAGAAAATTCGGTTTTCATACCTCTATCATACATCACAATACTTCCAGCTACAGAAACATTTAAGCTTAAAGTAGACTTGAATTTCACCAGATAATGTGCTTTATCAATGGCTTGATTAGACAAGCCATGATCTTCTGCGCCCAGCAAATAAACACATCTTCTTGGATGTTTAAAATCTTCTAAATGCTCAGCAGACTCATTAAGCTCTACTCCTACCAGCATCGCTCCTTTAGGTAAATGCGCGTAGAAATCTTCAAAAGTTTCATAATGGAAATATGGCATTGCTCCTACCGCCTTATGCGTGTCACATGCCTGTTTTGAATATCGATTACCAATAGTATAAATAAAACTTGCCCCCATATTCTGGGCAGATCTCCAAAGTACACCAAGATTTTCAGGAGTTTTCCCGTTTTGAATTCCAATTCCGAAAAAACCCTGTTCCAAATTATCTGTTTGCATAGCGCAAAAATAATATTCTCATAGCTTCATCCCTAGAACAGGTTTCTATAAGTATCGCATATTATTGAATTTCTGGTGAATCTATCGGTTATTTTACAGTAAACGTTTTTAATAAACCTTTGCTTTGAGGATCCGGAACTTCGGCGATCAACGCATAATTACCAGACCTAATATTAACCGTAAAATAGCCTGTCCCTCCCTGGTTCATTTCCTGCATGCCTCCCAAAAATTTGAAACCCTCTGGCGAAGGGGTTTGCAAACCTTTAGGATCTGCCCAATTCATCCAACTATTTAATTTTGAGATATCGGCTCCTTCATCTATCCAGACCAGATGCACATCACTCATCACATAGTTCTCATGAACTTTTTGCTCTCCAAATTTTACTTTAAAGGTCTTTTCTCCCGCAGAAACCATTTCATTAAATACAATCCCGTTATTCACGTCGATATTAATAACGTAATCCGCCTTTATATCAAGTTTTGAGCTATCTGCTTTGGTGACTTCAATTTGCTTATTCATTCCCTCGGTACTATGAAATACACCATTAGCCATTTTCACATAACATTCAATAATATAAGTTCCCGGGTCTAAATATATAGTAGACTGAGCGGTGCTTTTGGCAGATATTAAACCTACTCCGCCTTTATATTCAACTTCCTGAAACCACTCAGGTAATTTCCCGAATGCCTCACCTACCTTTTCAAATTCGCCTGCATTAATGAAATCCATACCTTCCTGAAAAGGAGGCACTATTTCTTTCTTCGTATCTTCCAGGTTTTTCCCTTCTGGATATTTATCGAAAAGAATAAAGTGAGTTTCATTAGAGTTATTTTTATACTTTATTGTTTTCCAACCAGACTTCCAGCGTTCTTTGGTATTAAACTCCATGGCATTAGTAATTATACTAATTACCTCGTTAGAAGATTTTGACTTTGATTTAGACCCCTCTTCAATATCTGTTTTCCCAGGTTGTTCCGGTTTCTCTTTGGTATCAGATTTACAGGAAATTATGGCTATGCTCATTGAAAGAATTAAAAAAGTTCGAGCCAACGACAAAAAAAGCTTGTTATTTTTTTTCATTTTGATTGGTTTTAATTGAACCAAGGAAGTTCATGAGGCGGAGCATTTACTAAATTCCGAAAAATTTGAACAAAATTCAAAGAATAACAATGTTATGATGGTATTTAACTACTTAATCCTTAATTAATTGTCAAAAAATTAAACGAGTTAAAGATTCAACAGCCTTTTCGGAAACTGTTTATTAAATTTAAAATTCGAATGATTAAATATTTAAAATCTAAGAATTTATTGAGAATACTAAGCCTGAGTTAATATGGTAACATGCAACATAAAATCCCATAATTGAATTAATTTAATTTTACAATTATAATAATGATAGAAGGGCTTAGGATCTTAACACTTGATACATGCAGCAATTAAAAATTTTACTCGAATATTGTTAATTAGATAAATTCCTGAAGAAATTCATCCCTAACAGGACGCATGGATAAAACTGAACCAACTATGAAGCAAAAAGTACAAGCATACTCTTTATTTTCAGATTTCGATATTTCCCTTTTTAAAGCCGGTAAGCATTACCGACTCTACGAACATTTTGGAGCTCACATCCTGGAGATTGATGGAGAGAAAGGAGTTTACTTTTCAGTCTGGGCCCCTTCAGCAAAATCAGTTTCAGTAATTGGAGATTTTAATTACTGGAAAGAAGATGAACATCCACTGAATGTAAGATGGGATGAGAGCGGTATCTGGGAAGGATTTATTCCGGGGATACAAAAAGGAACAAAATATAAATATAAAATACATTCCAATCATAATGACCTAAAGCTGGAGAAGGCCGATCCTTACGCGCTTAAGTGTGAGCATCCGCCAAATACAGCTTCCATTGTATGGGAACTCGACTATAAGTGGAAAGATAAAAAATATATGTCTTCCAGAAAGGACAAAAATGGTCTTGACAACCCCTATTCTATTTACGAAATACATTTGGGTTCCTGGAGAAAGAATATGGATGAAAATCGCTCGCTCACCTATGTTGAAATGGCAGACGAGCTTGTTGCTTATGTAAAAGATATCGGATTTACTCATGTAGAATTTATGCCAATTATGGAGTATCCGTATGATCCTTCATGGGGTTATCAGTTAACCGGGTACTTCGCTCCAACTTCACGTTTTGGAGATCCTCAGGAATTCATGTACTTAATGGATGCTTTTCATCAAGCTGAAATTGGTGTTATTCTGGATTGGGTTCCCTCCCATTTTCCGGAAGACAAACATGGTCTGGGAAAATTTGACGGTACGCATCTTTACGAACACCCAGATCCTCGCAAAGGCTACCACCCAGATTGGAAAAGTTTGATCTTTAATTACGGTAGAAACGAGGTAAGATCATTCCTGATTAGTAATGCTGTTTTCTGGCTGGATAAATACCACGCTGATGGTCTACGTGTAGATGCTGTGGCTTCTATGCTTTATCTTGACTATTCCCGTGAAGATGGCGAATGGGAACCAAATGAACACGGCGGAAGAGAAAATCTGGATGCCGTAAGTTTTGTACGGGATCTAAATACTGAAATTTATAAGAGTTTTGAAGGAGTTCAAACTATTGCTGAAGAATCTACCTCCTTCCCTATGGTATCAAAACCTGTAGATGTGGGTGGACTTGGTTTCGGTATGAAATGGATGATGGGCTGGATGCATGACAGCCTGGAATACTTCAAAAAAGATCCTATTTATAGGCGACATCATCAAAATGATATCACCTTTAGTATGACTTACACTTTTTCGGAAAATTTTGTGCTTCCGCTAAGTCATGATGAAGTTGTATATGGCAAAAAATCATTGCTTGGCAGGATGCCCGGGGATGACTGGCAAAGATTTGCCAATTTAAGGTTACTTTATTCTTATATGTTTACCCACCCGGGAGCAAAACTTCTCTTTATGGGGGCTGAAATTGGGCAATATGAAGAATGGAATTACAATACCAGCCTGGACTGGCACTTACTGGAATATGAACCCCATCAGGGAATAAAAAAAATACTTACAGATCTAAATAAACTTTATAAAACCAGGCCCGCACTTCATGAAAAACAGTTTACGCCAGACGGGTTTGAATGGATCGCCTATGACGACAGCCAAAATTCGGTTTTAAGTTATATTAGAAAGGGAAAAGACACTAAGAAATCACTTATTGTAGTTTGTAATTTCACGCCAACGGTACTTAAAAAGTATACGATCGGACTTCCGGCGAAAGGAAAATTAAAAGAGATTTTTAATTCCGACGAAAAGAAATATGGAGGTTCTGGCATTAGTAACGGCCCCCTCAAAATTGAAAATACCAGCTTTCACGGTAGAGATTATTCAGCACAGATCAGCATTCCGCCGCTAGGGACAGTTGTTTTTGAAATATTATGAACAAGCCTAAAATAATTCATGGGAATAAACTTCTTTTGTAACTAGCTAAAAGATTGCAAGACTATGATTACCAATACAGAACTAGAACATAAGGGAAATTTATATCCCTCCAGATTAATATCATTTGAGCACGATCAGGACACCGTTAACTTCATTACAAAAAACGGGGTTAGGCTTGAAATTACAGTACTTCGGGATAATATGCTGCGTATGCGGTATTCCACCAACGGAATTTTTGACCACGATTTTTCCTATGCTGTAGATGAGAATCATCCTCATGGATTTAATCGGCTTGAGGTGGAAGAAAACGAAACCCATGTTGTCATCACCACAGAGAAGTTTCTTTGCAAAGTAGCAAAAGACGATCTTAGAGTTGGGATGTACGAACTAAATGGAAAAATAATTCTCGAAGATGAACTTGGTTTTCACTGGGAAGAAAGCTTTGAATTTGGAGGGAATTTCGTAAAAATGAGCAAATCATCAAAAGATCAGGAAAATTTCTTTGGTCTTGGTGATAAACCTACCAATTTCAATCTTAAAGGAAAACGTCTCAGTTTATGGAATACAGACCAGTATGCTTACGGGAAAGACACCAATGAACTTTATAAGGCCGTCCCTTTTTATATGGGACTTCACGGAAATCTTTCCTACGGAATATTCTTTGACAACACCTTTAAAACGCACTTCGATTTTTGTAGTGAAAGAAGAAATGTAACCAGTTTCTGGGCAGATGGTGGAGAGATGAACTATTATTTCATCTATGGCCCGCAGATGTCTGATGTGCTTACCACCTATACAGACCTTACCGGAAAACCTGAATTACCACCCATGTGGGCATTAGGATTTCACCAGTGTAAATGGAGCTATTATCCGGAAAGTAAGGTAAAAGAGATCACTTCAAGATTTAGGGAATTGAATTTCCCATGCGACGCCATTTACCTTGATATTGATTATATGGATGGTTTCCGATGTTTTACATGGAACAAAGAGTTTTTTCCAGATCCAAAGCGAATGGTAAGGGAACTGGAAGAAGATGGCTTTAAAACAGTAGCTATTATAGATCCGGGAATTAAAATCGACCTCAATTATAACATTTTTAAGGAAGCCCTGGAAAATGATTATTTCTGCCGGAGAGCTGACGGCCCTTATATGAGAGGAAAAGTATGGCCGGGTGAATGTTATTTTCCAGATTTTACTAATCCTGAAGTTCGGGAATGGTGGAGTGGATTATACCGGGAACTCATTGGAGATATTGGTGTAAAAGGGGTTTGGAATGACATGAACGAACCTGCCGTAATGGAAGTTCCGGGAAAAACTTTCCCGTTGGATGTAAGACATGATTATGACGGTCACAGATGCAGCCATCGCAAAGCCCATAATATTTATGGAATGCAAATGGCCCGGGCGACTTATGAAGGTGTCAAGAAGTTTAATTATCCAAAAAGACCTTTCATAATTACCCGTGCGAATTATTCCGGCGGACAACGATATACTTCAACATGGACAGGAGATAATATTGCTACCTGGGAGCATTTATGGCTGGCGAACATTCAAATACAGAGGCTGTGCATGAGCGGAATGAGCTTTTCAGGATCTGATATTGGTGGTTTTGCCGAACAACCTTCCGGAGAACTTTATACCAGGTGGTTGCAATTAGGTGTTTTTCATCCATTCTGCAGGGTTCACTCTTCAGGAGACCACGGAGAACAGGAACCATGGTTCTTTGGAGAAGAAGTCCTTGATATTTCAAGGAAATTTGTAGAATTAAGATACCAGCTTTTACCATATCTCTATACGGCATTTTATAAATACATACAAGAAGGATCGCCAATTCTAAAACCACTGGTATATTTTGACCAGGAAGATGTTCAAACTCATTACAGATCTGATGAGTTTATCTTCGGAAATCAGATGCTGGTTTGTCCTATTCAGGAACCAAATGTTCAGGGAAGAAGAATGTATATTCCCCGCGGAAAATGGTACAACTTCTGGAATGACAAGTTAGTTACCGGAGGCAAGGAAATGTGGGTAGATGCACCTTTGGAGATCATTCCTATATATATTAAAGAAGGATCTGTAATTCCTAAATATCCCGTTCAGCAATATGTTGATGAACTCGATATTGAAGAAATAAGTCTCGATATTTATTATAAACTGGGTAAAGAAAGTTCAGAATTTTACGAAGATGCACATGATGGTTATGAATATCGCCAAAATATTTACAGCCTGCGTACCTTTAAACTTACGGGTAGAGAGGATACAGTAGTTGTGCAGCAGCATAAAAGCGGAAGATATTCAGCCCCCTACACCAGATTTAAACTGAAATTTCATGGATTGCCTTTTGAGATCAAAAAAGTGATCTATGAGAATGAAAAAATATCTTTAGAACAACTTCAGTATAATGCTGAAGAAAAATCTATCATAATTGATAAGGAATTCAGTGATATCCAACTAGTAGGATAAATCAGTAAGGCAAAAATTTAAAAGAGGTTGTGTAAAAACTCCCGTTTTCGTCAAGCTGAATTTGTTTCAGCTTCTAATTGTTTTTGATTTTCAATTATTTAAGATCCTAAACTGAATTCAGAATGACGTTTTTCAGCTTTTTACACTACCTCTTTTAATATTTGTATTAAGTATATTAGATAGGCTTATTTTCTACCGAATCTGCTAAGCTGTAGCCGTAAAATTTCTCAAAAGAACTATAAAATATCTTAGGACTTGAAAAGCCGGATTTATAAGCTACCTCCATTATATTCATATCGGTATGCTGCATGAGGTCCCTGGCATATTTAAGCTTGGTGAACTCCATGAAATCCTGGGGAGAAAGATTTACTAAACTCTTTAACTTCATAAATAGCGTATTGCTGGATAATCCCAAGGCTGCACTGAGGTCATGAACCGAAAAATTCTCGTTCCTTATATTTTGTACCACCACATCATTAAGATTTGTTATGAATTTTTCATCAACTTCGCTTCTAAACTTAACCTCACCTCCTTCTGCATGAAATTTTATATAAGAGTTTCTTAAATCTTTTTGCCATATCAGGATCTTAGTAATCTTTGCAAGTAGAAGATTCACATCTATTGGCTTTTGAACCAATTCAGTCATATCTTCTAATTGATTATCGTCAAATACCTGGTTCTCATCAACCACCAAAAAGATATTGATATGGTTTAGACCAATATTTCTCTTAAGCATTTTTGCCAGCTGAAAGACATTTATATCCGGTAGAACTGTTGCTGAAATTACAATATCGGGAAATATCATTCCCGCTTTTTCAATCCCTTCTTCTGCATTTCCAGCCTGATAGATTTGGCAATATTTACCAATACTGTTTACCAGTAAATTCCGTGTCTCTGTATCATTTTCTATGATCAGGATTTTGCCTTCACTAAGATTCGTAATCTCTGCAGGGAACTCTGTTTTTTCCGAGGTTTTGGCTTTTTCAGCTTTAAATATAGCCGCTGCCCTCTCCGGTACTTTTCGATAAGCTTCTTTCTTATTCTTAAGAACCGCCGTAAAAGTTGAACCCTCATTCTTTTCGGTTTCATAACTAAAACTTCCGCCTGCTTTAACAATTAGATCCTGTGCTGTAAGAATATATCTTAAACCGCTCTTATCTCGGAATTTCATTTTAGGGTTCAATGATTTTTTCTTTTCAAGAATCTTAATATCATACTCGGGAATTCCCCTTCCATTATCGGTTATTTGCAATTTAAGATCTCCACCACTGGTTTGAATTATATTTACGATAAGCTTCCCTTCTTTAAATGAATAGCCGGCACTTCCTGATATAAGGCTGAAAAAAATCTTATCCAGCATTTCTATACTATAATAGAAATCTGAATCTTCCCATTGATTATTCATGATCATTTCCAGGTTCTTAGTTTTATAAACCGGCTCAATCTCCTTAACCATCTGCGGCAGATGAGCTTTGAAATTGATCTTTGAAATCTCATAAACAGATTCCTGGTAGTTGAAATTAAGAATCTGATTAAAGAGTTCATCGATCCTTGCCGCATAACGCTGAAGATCTTCGGTATTTCCTGTTTCAGTAGAAGACGATATTTTGCTTAAAGATTGTACCGCACTTTCTACGGGTTTCTTAAATTCTTTTTGAAGCTGATCTCTTAGTGCTGCTTTAGCCAACAGATCGGCGTTTTTAGAACGACTTACGAATACAAATACAAAGATCGCAATCATTGACAGCACACTAATCCCCATAAATAGATACACACTGCTTATAGTCCCTCCCACTGCGCTTACATTCACTTTGAGTTCTCTCGGTCTGGTCCAGGCGGCATCACCAAGTTTTGCACGGACTTTAAAAGTGTAATTCCCGGGAGCAAGATTTGAATAGCTTGCAGTGTTCACTTGTGAAGGTTTACTCCATTCATCATCCAAACCTTCCATTTTCCAGGAATATAAAATAGAATCTGTCGCAAGATGTGAGATTCCGGAAAATTCAATTTTAAAACCTTTTGCTTCATCAAGACTTACCCGGTCTTTTCCTGCCAGTTGGATATTTGCCTTTTTCTCATCTTTTTCTGCAGGCAATATCATTTTTTTAAATTCCAGTCTCGGCTTAAATTCCTGTTGCGCCAACATCGTTTTCGATTTAAAGACATTAACACCCTTAGAACTTCCTATTACCAATGTCCCGTTTTGAAGCTTTGTAATATCTGAAGCAAGTTCATTCGTGGTTAATCCGTTTAATTCTGAAAATACTTTTATAGATTCCTCATTGGGATCATAAAAACTCAATCCCTTATCTGAAGCCAGCCATAATCCATCATTAAAATCACCTTCAATAGCTGTAATATTATTTGAGGGCAATCCAGATTCCTGGTCCAGTACTTTCAATTGTTCCGCTTCAAAATCATAGATCAACAAGCCAGTACCTTCAGTCGCTAATAGTCCGAGACCTTCTCGCGTTATGTTTAAACCGTTTATGGAATAGTATAATAGATCGTTATTCGCTGTTAGAGCATCCAAATCTGTAATTCTACCCGAGTACGGATCTAAAGAATGCACCCTGGATTTCGTAGCAAGGATCATCTTTTTAGGCCCTAGCTCGGCAATAGCTTTTACTCCCTTTACTGGATATGTTTTTATTTCATTATTTGGCTTAATCATACTTAGATGCCCATCTTCTCCCCCTATCCAAACATTCTTTTTCGCATCTACAAAAAGAGAACTAGCCGACTGGATCTTTATTTTATAAAGCGCATCTATAGAATAATGGGCGCGCAGCAACGTATTGATATTGATCTTATAAACGCCATCATCTGCCGTGGCAACCCATAAATGTTCGTCAATTGAAACCAGATCTGTAATATTATCTGGCTTACTCATTTGTCGGTTATAATTGAGGTTTTTAATATGTCTCCAACGGTTGGTCTCCGGATTCCATATACTTAAGCCCTTTCCCGTTCCAAACCAGACGTTTCCTTTAGAATCGGTTTCTGAAGCGGTTATAAAATCATCTGACAGACTGGAATATTTTGTCGGATCATTTTTAAGCTTATCTACTCCAAAACCTGAAACATTCTGGAGATACAGCCCTTCTTTAGCCACGATCCATAGCAGATTTTGATCATTAAGATGCGTTGCATAAACATTATCTGGATAGCCATGACCAGCATCATTTACCAGATTTAGATTTTTATCCAAACGGAAAATTCCTGAACCGTTTGTAGATACTATTATTTTATCATCAAATTTTTCGAGATCTGTAATCTCTTCCCGGGAGAGGGTATATGGAAGGGAGTATATTTTCTGAACATTCTTTAATTCTGAATCTGCTTTAAACAAACCTCCGGATTTCGTTCCGAAGATTATCATATTCTCCAATGAAATAGCACTCGTGATATTCAGGTTCTGATAATAACCCATATCAATCTTATTGAATTTACCGGAACGTAAATTAATCGTAAGGACTCCATTGGGGCCGGCAAAAACAATATTATTATTGAATAATACAATATCTGAAGCTATTGTATTCTCTGAAATAAACCGTGATATTCCAAAATCGGTTTTATCAGAATCGATATTCAGTTTAAAAATACCGTTCTCTGCAGCGATCCAAAGTTGCTGCCCTGGATCTTCTTTCATGGCATACACCTTCCCGGTGATAGTACTTACAAGACGAAATTCATCATTTTCAGGATAAAATATTGCCAAACCATTTGTTCCGGAAAGCCAAATTTTATTCTTGCTATCGGTATAGGTTGCAATAAAGCCGTCACCAATCTCTCGTGGAACTCCCCTAAATTTATTATAATCCCGTACTTCAATAGAGTTATACTGCATCACCTTTACAGGAGTGGTAATCCAAAGATTATCTCCGGAATCCTGCTGGATGTGTACCTTCTCGGCTTTAATAAATGGCTGAATTGCCTTAACTCTTTGAACTGAATTTTTATTCTGCCCGATGGTTTTACCGGTAACTCCCAAAATGATACATAGGAAAAGCAGAATTCTCAATTTAAAATGCCCCAAATTTCAAGTTTTAAATGTTGAAAACTGGGAATAATTTAGGGATAATCAGAGTTATAAACCGCTGTTTTATAAAGTTTTGAGCGCCACTTATTAAGACGATATTAACAATAAAAAGAAAGAATTTTCTTACAAAAATTAGAAATTCATATTTTCGAGAAATTTTGATAATTTCCCATAAAAGGTTTAATTAAAAAAATGATTTTTTAGGAAATAATCTTGATACCTGATGAAGTTCCAATTCTATGAACTCCAAGATTTATATACTTCATCGCTGTTTCAGCATCTTTAATACCACCTGAAGCTTTGATCTTTATTTCTTCTCCAACTACTTTCTTCATAATTTTAATATCATCGTAGCTCGCACCACGACTTCCAAAACCGGTAGACGTTTTTATAAAGTCTGCTCCTGCCTGCATTGCTAATTCACAGGCCTTCATAATTTCCTTTTCAGATAAATAACAGGTTTCGATAATTACTTTAAGAACACAATTTTCGATGGCCTTTTTAATGTATAAAATCTCCCTTTGAACTTCAGCGGATTTCCCGTCTTTTAAAAACCCAATATTTATCACCATATCAATTTCATCTGCGCCATCCTGGACAGACTTTACAGCTTCAGCAATTTTTGCTTCGGTAAAGCAAGCTCCCAAAGGAAAACCAATTGTTGCTGCAATTTTCACATCAGTTTCTACCAATTCATTTTTAGCGACTTTTACTCGTGAACTATTCACGCAAACTGCATAAAACCCAAACTTCTTCGCCTCAAAACATAATTTTTGTATCTCCTCACTTTGCGCTGTTGCTGCCAGCAAGGTGTGGTCTATGTATTTGTTGATATTCATATATAATTAGAAGTCCAGTTTGGTTAGCTCAATAATTCCGGTTCCCTTGGTAGTTACAGATATCCATAGATCTGCATCCCCTGCTTTTAGATTGGATAATTCCAGATTTTCGAGAGAGCCGATAAGATGAATTCCTTCTTTAGCCTCCAGTTTGTTCTCGAGCTTTTCATTTAAAGATTTTATATGCTTTTCAATATGAGGCATAAAATCAAAATTCATCTTCTTCTTAAATTTTCCGTACATCCATTTATTCAAAACGGTTTCCAATAGCTGATCTGCAATCCAATTTTTGGTTTTTCCATCTATCAGATAATCTTTCAGGGACACCCTCTGTTGTCCTTTATCTAGATCCAGAGAAGCATGAAAAAGAATCTTTACCTGTTTATTCTTAAAAAGACTGGTTAGGGTTTGAAGGTTTATATTGAGAAGAAAATCATAAGCTTCCAGTTGGCTTTTTTCAATAGAAACATCCAGGATTTGAGCATAATTAGACTTTTCACCATTAGAATCTTCTTTACTTATAATCTCTCCAATCATTTTTGACCGTAACAATTCATCTATCACAGAATAGCCTATCTTGACAGGAAGTGTAACATCTATATTCGTATCTGAAATTCTTTCGGTATTTTCTATTTTCTCCATTCTTCTCTTTTAATAAGCTTTTTAGTAAGGTAAATAAAAGATTTACATATGTAGAATTGGAAACTAATTTTAATAGATAATTATAATTATGCCGAAAAGGAAAGACGCTTTGAATAATTATCGATGTGATAAAAAGTTTATTTCCAACCTACGCTGAAAGTCCAAATTTAATTTCCTTATTTGAATTAGTATAAAATAACCATAGACCCTAAACGAAAAAATACCCTGTTCCGGGTATTTATTTTTATAAAGAAAAAGGGGCCGATCTCCCTACAACACCAAGCCCCTTTAATTTTTAACTAAATTCTAAAACAAATATATATTTTGTAAACCGCAGTGGTTAACTCTAAAAATTTATTTATTAGCTTAATACGTTAATTAAACAAGACAACGTATTGATTATCCAGCAATTAAGCAAGCGGCTTACTATTCGTTATTAATCTTTAAAATCTTCTGCATCCTTTACATTTCTTAGTGTTCCATTTCTCATAACATGTGAAATAGATCTAAGATTTGAAATATCTTCTGAAGGATCTTCTTCTAAAATTATTAGATCAGCAATCTTACCAGATTCCAGTGTACCAAAATCCTCCAGCCTATCCATTGCCATTGCTCCATTTTTGGTTGCCATTATAATTAGATCTTTAGCTGAAATACCGGCCTGTTGCATAGCTTCAATTTCGTCGTAATATGAGATTCCGTGAAGCGTTCCGGGATTTCCTGCATCTGTACCCACTACGATTGTTCCTCCCGCATCATAAACCATTTTTAGATTTGCTATCATGTTTTGCTTCTCCTTTTTAAGTCTTTTATCCATCATAGGTAATCTGCTTTTTAAAGCTTCAGCTCGCTCATCATTGAGAAACTTTCTAAAAGCTGAAGCATTTTGAAGCATGCTTCTTGTTTTTGAATCAACAACCGCATTAAGATCGCTTATTTCAAAATTCTGCTCAAAAAGGGCTTTATAGGTATTATAATAACCTCTCCCCACTACGATAGTAGGATTGTAAAGGGTTTTATTTGTTTTCATTAAACGAAGAAATTCTTCATCTATCAAAGTGTCACTCACACTATGCACCAAAAGTTTAGCTCCCAGCTCCATAGCCATTTTGGCTTCCTTTAGATTTGTTGCATGAGCAATCATTTTATTATTCTGATTTTTAATCTCCTCTGCAACTCCTTTAATTTTATGAAGGAATTCTGGGTCGTCCGGTTTAAAACCCCAAATTTTAACACCCGTAGTACCGGCATTTGAATTTTCGATAACTGCATTCCTGCCTTGCTCTTCTGAACCCAGATGCACAAAAGTATTCTTGCCATTTACATTAAAAATTCCGATCAATTCTTCGGGAGCAGGAGTAATAAGTGGTCCGGCTGAAGCCGTATGGGGTGCAAGCGGATTATCATCGTTTATTTTCTGAAACTCAAGAGTCCAGATGTAATCTCCAACATCATATACTCCGGTTATTCCAGACCGCAAATATGTCTGATAGTATCTTTCAGGATGATTTTTTTGATATTCTATCACATTTTCCAACGGAATAGTATCTCGAAGGTCTGCCGCATCCGGACGGGAATCAAAGAACCCGGTCTGGAAAAAATGCATATGTGCATCAATGAGACCCGGCATTATATATTTTCCGGAAACATCAATTATTTGCGCATTTTCAGGTATTCTCATCTCATTCGCACCTACACTACTAATTTTATTATTCTCAATCACTATAGTACCATTTTCAATACTCTTACCGTTTCCATCGAATATCGTTGCCCCCTTAAGAGCAATTGTAGACATCTCACTCTGAGCATTACTAATAGAAATAAAGAAAACTGAAAAAAATAAATAAATTAATAGTGCCTTGCTTTCCATATGATAAATATAAAATGTTCAGGTAATTTACAATTATATCTGATAGAAGCATCTGTACAAAAATGCATTTTTCATTCTATAAGAGTTACAGAAATTATCACATAGACATTTACAGCACAGATGCTAATCATTAACATTATTTCACGAAAGTTTTTAAGATATTCCCAAATAACTTATGCTTAACAGATTATTCATTATCAGTGAGTTAATTTTGAGTAACCAAAAAAATATGATAATTATGAAAAATTTAAGCAAGTTGGGTCTATTGGTAATGTTTATTACATTAATTAGTTGTGGACCCGGAAAAAGCGGAAGCGGAGATGTAGATGCTTTGATGTCGGATACCAGAGATGCTAAAGCTGCGATGATCCAGGCAGACAATAATTTACAGGAATTATTTAGTACTTCTGCAGGTTATGCTATTTTTCCAAATGTTGGAAAAGGTGCCTATATTATTGGAGGAGCTTCCGGGAACGGTATTGTTTACGAAAAAGGTACAATGGTAGGTTATTCTAATTTAAAGCAAGTAGATGTAGGACTTCAGGTAGGTGGAAAAGCTTATAGAGAGGTTCTATTTTTCAAAACTCAGGAAGCACTGAATGATTTTAAAGATGGTGAATATGAACTTTCAGGAAATGCTACCGCCGTAATTATTGAAAAAGGTAAATCAAAAACTATCAAGTTTGAAGATGGAATTGCAGTCGCTACAATGCCAAAAGCGGGAGCTATGGTTGGAGTATCAGTGGCCGGACAAAGATTCGGATATACTGCTAAGTAAATGACAATTACAGAATAAATTAAAGCCGACTATAAAATGTCGGCTTTTTTTGCGCTATAAATGAAAAAAGGCTTCACATTTCTGTGAAGCCTTGTCTTTGCTAGTAGCGGGAACTGGACTCGAACCAGTGACCTTCGGGTTATGAGCCCGACGAGCTACCTACTGCTCTATCCCGCGATGTAATTTCAATATCTTTTTTAAAACTTCGGGTTATAATCCCGATGAGCGGATTTTATGTTGAGCTTGCCGAAGCATATTGCTCTATCCCGCGATATTGGACGGCAAATATACTATCATTTTTAGATATCTACCAAACTTTTTAAAGAAATTATAATGAAATCCATTGAATGGCTTCTAAACGATCTTTTAGGTCATAAGTTCGAACATCAACATCTAGAAAAATATCTGACACATTCACAGCATTTTGGAACCAATTACTATCTGTTACAATAGCAATTTTATCAAAATGCTCCGAATTTGAATATTTAAACTTTATCCCCTTCATTAAAGCAGAAAATGTAATATGCCTGCCTTTTTCAAGCTCTATATAGACATTTACTTTTTCATGAATTTCGAGTTTCAACTTAATTCCAGCAATGATTTCGTCCAAAGTATCCTCTGTAAGATCCCGATCTACGATTAATCCAATTACGTGACCTGCTAGGTCAAAAGTTGACAACATATTAGTTTTGTAGGGTGAAAAGTAAAGCTAACTAAATATTTATTAGGCTTTCAACTTAATAAAGCTTTTTATTGCTCAATATCCGAAGCCCGGAATTCAACAAGTTCACTCTCTTCAAAAGCCACATGAAATTCAATTGGGCGACAACATACCTCACAATCTTCAATATAGGTCTGTCGCATAACAGAAGGGTCCAGAAGAACGGATATCTCTTCCCAGCAATAAGGACATTGAAAAAAATGTTCAAACATAATTTACAACTCTACATTTAACAACTGACCAGTTAACTGAAGCAACTGAAGCTCTGCAAGCTTGGCGTCATATTTCGCCAGGTTTAAACTAGTTCTCGCATCAAGAAGATTAATCTGTGCCTGTCTGAATTCTATAGAAGTAATTCGCCCCAATTTATATTGCTCCTGCGAACGATTAAAGTTATCCAGATTGGTTTTCACGTTCTCTTCCTGAACCTTGAAAATATAAAGCTTATTTTGATAATTTCCCAAAGCATTGGCAATATCCCTTTCAACTTCACTTTCTATCTGTTCTTTTATAATCTCCTGGCTCTCATATCGAATTTTTGAATTCTGAATCTGAACTTTCCTGGTTCCTCCTTCAAAAATGCCCCATCTCAGGCTTACCCCTGCCGCAAAACCATCAGTAGTAGTTGTAGACCCCGGAAAGAAAGCAGTAGCAGCACTACGATTTCTATTCCAGCCATAAGACCCTGTTAAATCCAGGCTAGGCAAATATCCTGATTTACTTATTTTGATATCGTAATCACTAATTTCCAGGTTTTGATCGATCTGAAGCAGAGAAACATTATTAGCTTCGGCCTCATCAATAAAATTTTCAAGCTCCAGTTCTGAAACAAAATTAACCGTGGTATCTACTTCAAATTGGTTCTCACTTATCTCCCTGTCTATTAAAACATTGAGATCTCTCTTGGTATTCTTTAACTGCTGTTCAGTTTCAAGCAAAGCGATACTATCGTTATTGACATCTACACGGGCATTCAATACCACCAGGTTATTAGCCTGTCCATATTCAAACTGGTACTGAGCTCTGGTAACCCGATTCTTCGAGATCTCCAGGGTTTCCTCCAGTACATTGATATTTTCAGATAATCGCGCTATCTCATAATACACGCTCATGATCTGCAAGACAGAGTTTTCGATGGTTTCCCGTGCCTGTAGCTGAGAAAGATCATATTGCTCTTTAAGGCTTTTATAATTATAGAATCTCCCCAGACCATCAAACAGTGTATATCCAACATTGATAGAAGCGTTATAACGATTGCTTTCAATTCCTCGCTGATCTACGATTTCTCCTTCTTCCGGTTCTGTTAACCTGTCATTTAGATCATAATTTGCTCCGGCAAGACCTGTTAACGTAGGCAGATAACCAGAATTCCAAATACTCTGATTATTTTCAGCAATTTCAACCTGATTATCAGCAAGTTTTATATCAAAATTATTTTCTAACATCTGGGATATAACTTCCTGTTTACCAAGTTTTTCTTGTGCAAAGCACTGAAAACTACTAAAAAGGACGACTGAAAAATAAAATATTAATTGTACTAATCTCATTAAAACTTATTTATCATGAGGTTGATATCCGTTTCTTTCCTGACTCCCATTGGCCTCATTGAGTTCATTTTGGCGCTCTTCTTCCTCACGTTGCTCAATAATAGCACGTTCTACAGACTCTCTACTTACATCTTTTCCTGTTGCTAGCCATTTGGCTTTGATCTTGCCAGAATTAGTTAAAGAAAGGAGAAGTGGTAATACCAGCAAAGTTAAAAAGGTGGCTACAAAAATACCATAAGCAATAGAGATCGCCATTGGTTTTAAAAACTGTGCCTGTCGGCTTTTTTCAAGTAGTAGTGGTGCTATACCCGCAATGGTAGTTAATGATGTCAGGAATATAGCTCTAAAACGTGCCTTACCAGCTTCAATCAGGGCTTTTTCAAATCGCATCCCTTCTCGCAAATAACTATTGAATTTTCCTATAAGCACCAATCCGTCATTTACCATAATTCCAACCAAAGCAATGATCCCCAACAGAGACAAAATATTAACCGGAAAACCATGCAAATAATGACCCCAGGCAACCCCAATAATACTAAATGGAATCATTACCATCAATAACAAAGGTTGACTATAACTTCTAAAAGTAAAGGCAATGACCGCATAAATTAGAAACAGGATAATAGGAAACACTTTTTGAGCTGAATTTGTCAACTTTTCTGCTTCACGGTTTTGACCTTCATACGAAACTGATACACTTGGATACTTAGACAAGATATCAGGCAATATATTTTCCTCTATATTGGCTATAGCATCCGTGGCGCTACCATCGGGATCCTCCATATCTGCCTCTACCTTAATTTCACGTAAACCTTCTAAATGGCTAATAGATTCTGTACCACGCCTAATGCTGTAACTGGCAATTTCTCCAAACGGCACCCTGTTTCCATCGGGGGTAACGATTCTCATATCATCAAGATCGTTAATAGACTCCCTATTACTGCGATCGTATCTCACCCAAACCCTAATCTCATCCTGACCTCGCTGAAAACGTTGTGCCTGAAGACCAAAAAATCCTGCACGTACCTGGCTCATCACTCCGCTCAAATTGAGACCAAGCGCATAGGCATTCTCATTTAAATCAATTGTAATTTCTTTGATACCATCGGGATCAGTATCTGTCACATCCTTTAAGATTGGATTTTCATCCATTGCCGATTTTAGTTCGACTTTTGCCTGCTCTAACTCATTCAGATTATTTCCTAATAACGACACCGAAACCGGTTTACCCCCAAAGTTTCCGCCAGAACCAAATGTAAGACGTTCCACCCCATAAACTTCACCCACTTCATCCCTAATAGCATTGGTGATCTCTGGCGATCCAAAATCACGTTCTTCCCCAGGTAAAAGGTTAACCCGAAGTGATGCCTTATTATTACCAGGACCTACCCGGCGAACAATATTTTTCACTACTTGTTGATTACCGGTTTGGCGTTCTGTAAAATCTTCATTTACACGCCAGGCAGCATCTTCCACCATAGAAATAATACTATCTGTTTTCTTAGGATTGGTACCTTCTGGCATTAATAGATCAATGCTTACTCGATCACTGGCAATACTAGGGAATAAGGTTACATTAACCACGCCTCCCATTAATGAACCTATAGTTAAAATAAGCAAGGTGATTAAGATGGAAAAGCTAAGAAACCGGTTTGCAACGGTTACCCTAATTATGGGTTCATAAATTTTATCACGCAGGTATTGCATCAAGCGATCACCATACACATTAAATTTCCTAAGTTTTAAAAAGAATTTAGCAAGACCTTTCTTTTTTCGCTTTTCCTCTTCAGTCTCTCTTACCAGAGCCTTAGAATGTGCAATATGTGCTGGTAAAATAATTAAGGCTTCAATTAAAGATACTCCCAGAGTCAATATCACTACTACACTTACTTCGCCGAAGAATTGCCCTATACGGCTATCCAAAAATAAGAAGGTTGAAAAAGCAAGAATGGTAGTAATGATGGCAGATAGAATTGGTGGCAATACCTCCATAGTTCCGTCTATAGCAGCCTGCACCGGCTTCTTTCCTCTTTCATAATGCTGGTAGATATTTTCTGAAATTACAATACCATCATCCACCAAAATTCCGATCACGATTATCATCCCGAAAAGGGACAGTACATTAATAGTCACTCCAAACGAAGAGGCGAAAATGAACATTCCCAAAAATGAAATAGGCAAACCAAAGGCAACCCAAAATGCTAAACGTGTATTCAGGAAAAAAGATAGGAATAACAACACAAGGATAATTCCTACAGCGCCATTTTCAATAAGCAGTTGTGTTCTCTGATTAAGGGTGATACTTCGATCATCCTCCACAATAATCTGCAGTGTATCGTTCTTTTGATTGAACTCCTCTACATAGTTTCGCACTTTCTCTGCAGCAGAAACCAAATCTTCATTATTTGTGGTTGAAATATTAACACTCACCGCAACACGGCCATTGATGTAAGAGGCATTTGGAGTTTCGGAAAACCGGTCACGAATCGTGGCTACGTCATCTAAAGTGACGGTAGTCCCGTCAGGCTGTGATTTTACCACCAAATTGTTCAGCTCTTTCCCATAATAGGAACGATTGTCTGCACGGATCAAAAAATCTTCTTCCTGAGTTTTAATACTCCCGCCTGTAGTAAGGATATTAGCCTGAGAAACTGCCTGAGCCACTTCGGCAAAACTAAGGTTATAGGCCAGAAGATCATTCTCGTTTACAGCGATCTCTATTTCTTCTTCCGGAAAGCCAGATAGTTCAATTTGCGACAAACCATCCATGGTACGCAAGTCATATTCAATCTGTCTTCCAATTTGTTTAAGTGTTGCAAGATCAACACCTTCTCCACTAACGAAAAAATCAAAGGTTTCACGAATGTTCTCCTGTTTGGCGACCACCAAAGGCTCCATACCAGTCGGGAAATTAGGAACACGATCTACCGCATTCTTAACCTCCGAAAGCATCACGTCGATATCCTCATCGGCATCTATTTCTACGGTGATACTTCCCCCATTTTCTCTAGATACTGAAGTTACTCGCTCAACCCCTACCAGCCCTTTCAGATTATCTTCGATCTTAAGAACGATCCCCTCTTCAATTTCTTCAGGTGCTGCCCCGGGATAGGCAATGTTGATATTTATGATTTCTGATTCAATCAGAGGAAAGAAAGACGACTGCATACGCAACATCCCTACAACCCCAAATATCACAAAAGCGATAATCATGATATTCACCGCTACGTGATACTTGATAAAGTAACTGATAACCTTTCTCATTCCTCGATGTTTTCAGTATCCTTATCTGGATTATCATTGTTACCGGATGTAGCACTTTCTTCTCCGGCTATTTTAACACGCATGCCATTATATGCTCCAGAAACCTGTCTGGTTAAAATCACTTCTCCGTCTGGCACTCCTTTAATAACCACTCTCTTATCAGAAAAATATACGGGATTTACTTCTATGCTTTTTAATATGGAATCGTTTACCGCAAAGATCTCGTTCCTATCATTCACGAGACTACGGTCTATTTCAATAGCATTCTCTTCTTCTTTGGCATCCAGGTTGGCTTGCAGATACATTCCTTCTTTTAAAGAGCTATTCTTCACTTCAATAAAAACATTTACCGTTTGTGTGGCCTGATCTATTTTCGCATTGACACGGCTCACCCTCCCTGAATAGGTCTTCGTTTCACTATTATTCGTGAGACTCACTTTTTCATCAATTTTTAAAAGATCGGCATATTCTTTAGCGATAGATACCTGAAGTTCATAAATATCCGGGTCGATGAATTCTCCCAGTTTTTGCCCATTTCTAATAAGCGTACCTTCTGTAACCAGCGCTTCTGTTAAAACTCCATCAAATGCTGCAGTTATTCGGTATTTAACCAGGCGCTGTTCTAAATTCTTAATATTATAATAGGCAGTATTAATCCCTCTTCCATTAATAAAATAGCGCTCCTTATCGTTTGCAGCTTCCGGTAATGGGGACACTGAACTGTTTACATCGAAGTTATTCAGATATTCCTGCCATTTTTCAAAAATCTCGGGATAATCTAATCTCAGATCGGGCATAATCGCGGTAATTTGATTATAGAGATCACTTTTAGCCGACTGTACCGATGCCTCATATTCTGAAGCATCTATCTTTAGAAGCGTTTGACCACGTTTATATGCCTGTCCAGGCTTAAAAGGTTTTGCACTATAACGAAACACTCCCTGTACTTCAGCATAAAGCTCCACACGCCTTTTGGCTACCAGATTACCATTTGCCGGAATGTTAATTGAAACAGTTGAATTTTGAATGGTATCTACAAAAACCGTCTTAACAGTCTTTTTAGGTGTGGGCTTTGGCTGTTCTTTGCTGTCTATAATAGCATTTGCCGCAAAAACTGCAAATACAATGAGTAAGACACCTAAAACAGATAGAATTATTTTACGTTTATCCATGGTAATACTAGGACTATGAATAATCCTTATGGTTTAATTAAAATTAAAAAAAGTGTCTCTAACTTATCTTTTCAATACCTAGCTGAATCTCCTCCCATTCTTCCATCAACTTTTCCAGCTTTTTCTTGGAAGTATTATAATTCGTGAGAAAATCTGGTTTAGTCACTGTTTCCTCGTAATTATTTGCAAGCTGCTTATCTTTCGCCTTCAGCTCTTTTTCGAGCTTGGTAATTTTAGCCTCGGTCTTACTAAGTTTATTTTTTAAACTTTTAACTTCCTTCTGATCAGTAAAAGATCTCTTTTCAGAAGCTTCAGATTTATTTTTAGGTGACTTAACTTTATCTCTTTTTTCCACCGCTCGCATATCCTGAAGTTTTCTCTGCTCCAGGTAATAATCCACATCTCCAAGATACTCCTTAATTTTATGATTTCTGAATTCATAAACTCTGCTTGTAAGATTCTGAAGAAAATCCCTATCGTGAGAAACGATAATTAAGGTGCCTTCAAAATTATTCAGAGCATCTTTTAGTACATTCTTAGATTTAATATCAAGGTGGTTGGTAGGCTCATCCATTACCAGAACATTAAAGGGTTCAAGTAACATTTTACAAAGCGCCAGACGATTCCGCTCTCCTCCGGAAAGTACTTTTACCTTTTTATCTGCCTCATCACCTCTAAAGAGAAAAGCTCCAAGCATATCCCGAACTTTCGTTCTGTTTTTTTCATTTGAAGCGTCTTCCATGGTCTGGAGCACTGTTTTCTCACCGTCAAGATAATCTGACTGGTTTTGTGCAAAATATCCCAACTGAACATTATGTCCCAACTTTAATTTACCTTCATGCTTAATCTCGCCAATAATGATCTTAGCGAGGGTAGTTTTACCCTGTCCGTTTTGGCCCACAAAGGCTATTTTACTCTGGCGCTCAATTAAAAGATTAATATCTCTCAATACTTTTTTATCGCCATAAGATTTTTCAAGGTTCTCTGCCTCAATAACCACTTTCCCTGGATTCACCGAAACCGGAAAGTTTACACTCATCACCGAATTATCGTCTTCAGCTACTTCAATACGGTCTACCTTTTCAAGTTTTTTTATGAGGGATTGTGCCATAGAGGCCTTACTGGCCTTAGCACGGAATTTATCGATCAGTTTTTCGGTATTTTCAATCTCTTTTTGCTGATTCTTTTGTGCTGCCAGTTGCTGTTCTCTTAGCTCTTTTCTAAATTCTATAAATTCTGAATAGGGTTTTCTGTAATCGTAAATACTTCCTAAAGAGATTTCTATACTTCGATTCGTTACATTGTTCAGGAACATCTTATCGTGAGAAACTAGCATTACAGACCCCGGATAATTATTCAGAAAACTTTCTAACCAGATGATACTTTCAATATCCAGGTGGTTAGTAGGCTCATCCAGCAGCAAAATATCATTGTTCTGAAGTAACAGCTTTGCTAATTCAATCCTCATTCTCCAACCACCGGAGAACGTCTCTGTAAGCTTATCGAAATCACCTCTATCAAACCCAAGACCCTGAAGTACTTTTTCGGTCTCTCCTTCATAATTATATCCTCCAATGATCTCGTATTGATGGGTAATCTCACTAAGATCTTGTATTAGGTCATTGTAAGATTCACTTTCATAATCTGTTCTGGTAGCCAGTTGCTCATTGATCACCGCCATCTTAGCTTCAAGCTTTTTAATTTCCTCAAAAGCCTGATGAGCTTCGTCAATGACCGTTCTTCCTTTTTCAAAATCAAGATCCTGCTTTAGAAACCCAATTCTGAGCTCTTTCTCCTTGGCGATCTGCCCGGAATCATATTCCTGTTCTCCGGAAATAATCTTCAATAAGGTAGATTTTCCCGCACCATTTTTTCCTATAAGACCAACTCTGTCACCGGCACCAAGCCTGAAACTTACCCCCTTAAAGAGATATTCACCCTGAAAAGAAACCGAAAGATTATGAATATTAAGCATTAATGCATTTTTTTTGCAAAGATGCTTAAATTTGCATTGCAAAAAAAATATGATGAGTCTTCTTAAGGGTACCAAGGTTTACAGCATTTTTACAGGCACATGTCCTGTATGTCAGGAAGAAAGCATGTACAGGCAAAATAACCCATATAAACTACGTGAAGTATTCGAGATGCATGAGCGTTGTAGCAATTGTGGTACTAAATATAAGATTGAACCGTCCTTCTTTTACGGTGCGATGTATGTTAGTTATGCTGTGGGAGTTGCTTTTTCTGTAGCAGCTTTTATAATCGCTTATGTTTTTCTAAATGCTACCCTGCTGGCGTCCTTTTTTACGATCGTGGGAACATTGATTATTTTTATGCCTGTGATTATGCGGCTATCCCGTAATATCTGGATAAATTTTTTCTTTAGTTACAAAAAGAATTCGGGAAAAGCTTAATTTGAATTATAGTGCTTTTTAGTAAAACGTTGCAGATTGATCTCCGGATCTAATGTTTTATTATCTTCGATATTTTTCAGCAAGGCGACTGCCATATTTGGCGCTATAAGCACTCCTCTACTTCCAAAACCATTACAGCAATACATATTTCCAATTTCGGGATGTGAACCTACCAGGGGCTTCCTATCAGACACAGCAGGACGTATCCCTGCCACCTGATCTACCACTTCAAAATCACATATTATGATTTTATTTAATTCCTTCAGCAATTTTTCTTTGGCACCAATGGTAACTTCTGGTGTTTTATCCTGATTATCATAGGTTGCGCCCGCTTTATACAAATTATTTCCTAGAGGCATAAGGAACACTGAAGATTTTACAGCAAAATCAAGCTGAAGCTCTTCAGAATAAATGCTAATATATTCTCCTTTGTTTCCTCTGAGCGGTAAATAATTAAAAAACGGATTCTGTTTTAGCCCAAACCCTTCACAAAAAATAATGTTCCTGGCCTGAATATCTCCATATTCAAAATGACTATCATTGCACTTCAAAGCTGAATAATTAAAGCGTTTACTCTTAATTAACTTCTTCTCATTTAGATAGTCCCGATATTTATTCAATAGACTTTCAGTATCAATATTACCTGTTTTAAGAACCTTGCCTAAACCATATTCAGCCTTGAGATTAAGATTGGTGTTTTTTTGAATTTCAGGATCTAGAAAGGGAGCTAATTGAGGTCTATCCAGAGCAACAAACCAGTCATTTTGTTCTTCTACAGAATGAAATCTTCGATAGATATTCCATTCATAAATTAACTTCGTATTTAATTTATGTTCCAGCTTTTTATAAAATGGAAGAGCTGTCTCCATCTGCTCTGCTGCATTCCACGCCGGGGTGAAACGTTTTAAAATAACCGGATTAAATATACCCCCGGCTACGTACGATGAGCTCTGTGAGTTATCCTCGAATACCACCAAAGATTTATTACGGTTCAAAAGTTCTTCTGAAACTGCCAGGCCACTTAGCCCCAGACCTACCACTATAAAATCCAACATGGGTTAAAGATATTAAGGCTACTGAAGATTATCAAATAAGTACAAAAAAAAAGACGCTCTAAAAGAGCGCCTTGATATTCTATTTTTATATGGATTTAATAACTCCACATATCCTGTTCAAAATTCCTGATCTGTTCTTTTATACGTTGAGATTCCATTAGCTGCATAAAAGCATTATCGGCAATATACTCATCGATCTCGCGATCTCCCTGAACGTTATCTTCTTTATAGATGATCCCGTCAAATCTTCTGGAATTCAATAAATGGTCAAAAGAAATTACCTGTGAGGTATTACCGCCGGTAAAGACTTTCGCGTCATGCAGCACTTTTCTAGCATCTGGATACCAAACCCAGAATAATTCTACAAGATCAGTTTGACCTGAATCTATAAAGTTAACATCTGGTGCTACGGGAGCAATCCCTAACAATCGATATTTTAATTCAGCTAAACGCTTATCAAAATACCACATTCCACGAATATGATATTCAGCGATATCTGCAGCTCCAAGATCTCTTCGGTCTACAAATTGAGCATCTACTTCTTCACCTGCATTATACTGTTCAATCCCAAGATCTGTAGTATCTACTTTAGATAAGGTTGCGCTGATGTCTTTAAGTGTACGCTTTTCCTTAAAATAAGAGTCTGCATATACGTTTTCAATTTCACCTTGTTTGATCGCCCTTACCAGTACATCATAAAGGGATCTTCTACTAGAACCAATATTATTGGTATCAATTGGATAATAAAGTGGAAAATTCACTCTTTCATCAAGATCAATAATTTCCCAGGTTCCTTTAGACCAAAGAATATCACGATCTCCAACATAGCCGTATTCTAATGGTTTATCCTCTTCATCTACCAAGGCCTGAGCTTCCGATTTCTTCCCAATTTCATCGGGTTTGTCGGCGTTCAGAATGTTTGCCTGACCGAAAGAAGAGACACCCATCATCATCACAAAACCATATACAAAAATTTCTTTCAAGCTCATTTTAAAAAAATTTAGTTCGTAAGCTCTATCACTACAGGAGCTACTTTCTTAAGCTTATAGCTAGAGTTTCCTGCAAGCGTAGCATTAATATCATAAATCTGAACTGACTCACCTCTACCTGCACGTCTCAACGCAGCTTTAGCTCTGTCATCTAACCTACTTCCATTTACAATGATAGTTGGTTGTCCAGGTACTTTAAATTTAAAACTGGAAACGTTCAAGTTAAGATCGAAATCAAAATCTGGTAGATTTGCACCTACAGTTGCAATTTCCAAACTGTTTCTTTGCATAGAAACAGCACCGTCTTCACCACGAATAGTTCCAACCGGTCTAGGAATATCCTTTACTCTAAATGTTTTCTTATCTGAGACAGATTTACCTCCAGGAAGCGTACCACTAACGCTAATAGTAACTTCTCTAGCCTGTAAAGTCGTAACATCCATCAAGTAATTTCCAGCTCCTCCGGCAGATCTCAACCCAGGGGCATTAGCACTTACATTGCTAACTCCAGGAATAGAAATCGTCATTGGGTTTTGAACTCCGCGATATACCACATTCATTTTATCTGCAGAAATTACTGCCGAATTTGGTAGTGGAATAACGTTATAAGAATCAGAAATAGAAATGCTCTTTAATGAATCATTCTCCATATACTGAAGCTCTCCTGAAATCTTCTGTTCTCCAACATTTCCAGCAGGAAATTCTAACACTACCTGACCAGCCTGTGTATTTTCGATCTTCTTTCCGTTTATCACTACATTTTCAAATTGAAGTGTATTATCAAAACGACCTAGAACAACTTTTCCTGAAAAATTTTCCCCACTAAAAAAAGCGGGTTTGTCTGGAATAACAATTGCCTGATAGTTACTTAAGGATACATCACTTTGCAACTGACCTGAAAGCATGGAAGAAAGAATCTCACTTTCTGTGCTCTTTATATCGGCTTGCATCTGAGTTAACTGCGTAATTGAAGCTACTAATGGAAATCCTTCAAAACGATATTTTAACCATGGCACTTTAGCCCCTTCTACATTCTCTGGTTCTGTTCCAAATTCCTTCTGCAGATTTACCTTTTGTGAGATAGTATTATATCCATCATCGAGAATTTCAGAAACACCGTTCCTGAATGTTTCTATCTGAGCTAAAAACTCTTCACCCCTAGGAGAAATTCTACCACTCTGGAAGAACATTTCATCCATCGCGCTAGATTGATCCATTGTTTCATAATTCTTAGGATCGTCTACAGAAGTTTTCAATTCATCTTTTACACCTTCTACGTAATTTGTAAAATTTGAAGACAATTCATGAATCTTATCAGCGTCTGCTTTAATGCTTGTGTATTTTGCCGGTTGCTCTTCAACTTTTGTAGCAAGACCAGCCATTAATGCATTATTCCTTTCCTCGTAATTTGCAGTAGAAGCAGTAAGCTTCTCATTCATTAATCCAAAAGCGGTAAGTACCTCTTTGGACATATTTAGTGCCATCATGGCGATGAAAACCAGGTACATTAGGTTAATCATCTTCTGCCTTGGCGATTGTTTTCCGGATGCCATGTCTAATTAGTTATTTTGAAATTAATAAAACAGCTTAATTGAAAATTCAATTAGACTCTTGGTTTTCCGTTCATTGCCGTTAACATTCCACCGTAAACATTATTTAACGATGCCATGTTATTTGCAAGTGAATCCATTTGCGTTTTTAGCTTCCCGGCATTATCAGCAACTTCCTGATTAACCTCTGCTTGCTTAGCGGCAGATTCTACCTGAGCTTTATAAATATTATTTAATGTTTCCATCTGAGCTGCGGCAACACTTAATTCTTCACTATACTTCTTTTGAGAAGCCATTGAATCTACAGTTGGGGCTATACCTTTAGCGGCTCCTTCAAAATTTCTAATACTATTTCCTAAAGAAGACATTAGGTTTGCATCTAGCTTAGCTTCTTTAAGCATTGCATCTAATTTCTTAGAAAGCATTCCATCAGCTTCATTTTCTTCTGCAATCACTGCATTTCTCTTTCTGCCTTCACCACCGGCAAGTTCAGGATATACTAACGCCCAATCCAAATCGTCATCTACAGGCTCAAATGCAGAATAAGCAAATACTAATGCTTCAACTACAAGTCCTAATATTAACATTGGATTTCCCCCAGGCCAGTGCATGATTTTAAATAGGGCTCCTAGAATAACCACGGATGCTCCCAGACCATACACCATATTGGTCACTTTTTTTGTTGATCTTGAATTTGCCATAACTCTAATGTTTAGATTTTCTTAATTGATTTATTGATAGGTTTAAGTTCAAAATTTTAATTATGGATTCTTTTGATTTAGGGTGACATCTGTTCCAAGATAATCCTGTACGGTTCTAAAACCAACGTAACTTCTTGCTGAATCCATATACTCATAATCCCTCGAGCTAACCTGAAGGAAGTAAGCAACATCTTTCCATGATCCTCCACGCACAACTTTTCTTCTGTCTTCAGGATTGTTCACTGTTGGGTTCATTGTAGACATATATTCGTATGATCCCGGATCATAAGATGAATCTACCCATTCTGCCACGTTACCAGCCATATTATAAAGTCCGTAATCGTTTGGGTCGTAAGATTTTGCTTCTACTGTATATAAGGCCTGATCTGCAGCATAATCTCCCCGTAATGGTTTGAAATTTGCCATAAAACAACCACGGTCGTTCAACGTATAAGGTCCACCCCAAGGATACGTAGCGCCTTCTAAACCACCTCTGGCAGCATATTCCCACTCTCCTTCCGTTGGGAGTCTATAAGTAGGTACGTTAGCATTTCCCTTTTCACGACGAAAGTCATTATGATATTTAGTTCTCCACTGAGTAAAAGCTCTGGCTTGTTTCCAGCTTACTCCAACTACAGGATAATCATCAAAAGCACTATGCCAGAAGTAATCATTGTGCATAGGCTCGTTGTATGAATAGTTGAAATCTTTAATCCAAACTGTGGTATCAGGATAAATTGAAACTTCCTCAGTTTTTATGAAATTACTTCGTTTTCCCTGTGTTTTAGCAGCCGACTGAATATCCATATAAGAATATCTGAATTTCAGTTTCTTCACATCTATGGTACGTTGACCGTTATAAACCTCATCCATAGGGATATACATAGAGTCCATTACCTCAGCATAATAAACATCTGGATAATCATTAGTATCCCAAACAATATCTATATCCTTATTCAATTTTCTATTTGCATAGTCATCGGTAGGACCACCCTGACCGTAAGAATTAAGCATATACTCCTCATACGGCGTCATATTCCCTTCTTCAGCATCTGAAAAAGCATACTCTCCAATAGCATCATCTCCTGGAGTAGCCCCTTGTAATTCGGCCATTTTTGCCAGTTCAACGCGAACTATAGAATCCTTAACATAATCAACGAACTGCCTGTATTCAGAATTGGTGATTTCCGTTTCATCCATATAAAAAGAACGGACGGTAACCGTTTTTGGAGGTGCGTTTTTCTGCCCGGCTATATCATCATCAGATTTACCCATAACGAAGGCACCACCTGGAATTAATGTCATACCATAAGGCTTCTCTGGATTCCACTTCTTTCCCTCTGCACCTACAAGCTGTCCACGATCGCCACCACCACAGCTCGAAAGCAAGGCTAGAACAGCAATGAGCGAAATATACTTCTTCATAATTATCTTAGGTTAAGACATTTTGATTTACGGCAGTAAACCTATCTATTTATTTTTTAAAAAACAATATTTCAGATAAAAATACAGTAAATCATCACAATGTCTGAATATAATTCTTAGACTTCGTTTTTTCTTTTGGCTTTATACCAGCGTTCTGGAATTACCTGATTGCACGCTTCAAGGTAATCTTCTTCGCTGCAAGGTAATAACGTATGCCGTTTTAATTTAGTATTAACAGTAGAGAGAAATGGAATTTCTATCCACCATCGCCCACTTACAGGACTTTTAAAAAATACCAGCACCTCATCATCTATAGGCACCTGATACTTTATAAACTCTTTTTTTGCTGAAATAGTATTTTCATTAGTGCGATAATTTACACCCTCAATAAAATACCAGATAATTTGAGAAACCAACATATTTGCAAGTTGCCCCAGATGACCCTGATATTCATAAACTCCAAAAGAAGATACTTTATCACTAATTCCAGCATACCGCGAAAGCGCACAGATCTCTCTCCCATTAAAACCATTGGGTGAATTAAAAAATTCTGTATTCGCTGATGAAGAATCTATCGCACCAAGATCCAGCCCAACCAGATTTGCATTCCTGAATATAGGCTCCATCAATGATATATCTGATGTTACTTCACCTAACCTATAGGCCTCAAAAAAGAGCCGTTCCATCAATTCAATTTCTTCCTGGGAATTGAAATAGGTTTGGTAGCCTATAGTTGAATAATTAAATAAATTATAAGGTTTGTCAACTACGATTTTTCCTACATAAGATTGACTGGAAATCATTTTTTCAGCATCGCCGAGATCAAATCTACTATCAATATTCACAAGATTAACCATCTGATCTAATTTATCATAGGCTCTATACTGAGCATAAATAAGATCCTGACTTCCACCAATAATTACAGGTATAACATCCTGCTTAACTAGACTTTCAACGAGAGTTTGTACTGCGAAATACGTATCCTCTACGGTTGCTCCCGGTTCAATATCACCAAGATCTGCTAATTTTAGCCTCCAATTTCCCGGATACAGACTATAAAACTGACTCCTAATTTGATAAAAATCCGGAGACTCTGTCTTTCTTACTGCCATTCTATTTTCGCGAACACCAAAAATAGCCACATTCATCCCATCCATATCAGGAATTCCCGACTTTTCGGCATGAATGCTTATTTGAGCTCCAATGGTTTGCTGATTTAAATGGCTAATCTCATCCAGCAAATCTTCATGAACCGGACTAAGAAAATCGAACTCCATATTTTATTTCTTTTTGGTAGTTTTTTTAGCAGTCTTCTTTGAGGTGGTTTTCTTTGCAGCACTCTTTTTCTTAGCAGTGCTTTTCTTCTTAGCCGGCTTCTTTTTCTTTGTATTCTTTTCAATGATTGCCTGCACTTCCTCCAGCGTCAATTCATCGGCCTTTGTAGTTTTAGGCAACTCTACCTTTGTTTTGCCTTTAATCACGTTGAATCTACCCCATCTTGCTTTCTCTACTCGAATCCCTTCTTCTTCCCAGTGCTGTATTAATTTATCACGTTCTTTCTGAAGTTTATCCTCGATAAGCTGCTCAATATCATTATTTGATAGATTATCAAAATCATACTTTTTGTTCACATTAATGAACATATTATTCCATTTCAAATAAGGACCAAATCTCCCTACTCCTTTCTGGACCGGCATTTCTTTATACTCATAAATTGGGGCATCTGCCTTCTCTTTTTCCTTCACCAACTCCATCGCCCTTTCAAAATCAACATTTAAAGGATCTTCTCCTTTTTCAAGAGAAACAAATTTCTTTCCAAATCTTACATAAGGACCATACCGGCCATTATTCACCTCTACAGCTTCCCCCTTATATTCCCCTAATTTCTTCGGAAGCTGGAATAAATCCATAGCTTCCTCATAGGTTAGACTTTCCATATTCTGATCTGGGCTCAGGCTGGCAAATCTCGGCTTTTCCTCATCTTCTACACTTCCAATTTGAACCATCGGGCCAAATTTCCCTAATCTTACACTTACCGGTTTTCCACTTTCAGGATCCTCCCCCAGAATTCTTTCCCCAACTTCCCTATCTGCATTTTTAGCAACGTCCTGCACATGAGGATGGAAATCTTTATAAAATTCCTTCATCATTGCCGTCCATTCCTTATTTCCTTCAGCGATATTATCAAAGCTTTCTTCAACTTTCGCCGTGAAATTATAATCCAGAATATTAGAGAAATGATTTACCAGAAAATCATTCACCACCATTCCTGTTGCAGTTGGAACGAGCTTACCCTTGTCACTACCAACGGTTTCGCTTAATTTTTTCTCAGATAACTTATCATTCTTCAGCTTAAACTGAACATAATCTCTTTCTGTCCCATCTACTGAACCTTTTTCAATATAGTTTCTACTCTGAACCGTGGAAATTGTTGGAGCATATGTAGAAGGTCTTCCAATACCAAGTTCTTCCAGTTTCTTAACTAAAGAGGCTTCAGTATATCTATACGGTGGTCTCGTAAACCTTTCTGTAGCTGTTATAAATTCGTTATTAAGCGGCTGTTGCACTTTTAAAGCAGGCAACATTCCGCTTTGCTCTTCGTCTTCTTCATCGCTTCCTTCCAGATATACCTTGAGGAAACCATCAAATTTTAAGACTTCACCATTTGCTGTAAAATGATTGTCATGCTTATCCGCTTCAATTCTAACATTAGTTCTTTCCAGTTGCGCATCACTCATTTGAGAAGCGATCGCTCGCTTCCAAATTAAATCATATAAACGCTGCTGATCACGTTCTCCTGAAATTGAATGCTTCTGAAATCCGGTAGGTCGTATAGCCTCGTGAGCTTCCTGGGCACCTTTGGATTTACCTTTAAACTGACGTGTTTTTGAATATTTATCTCCGTAAGCTTTAAGAATTTCTTCTTTAGCTCCTTTTCTGGCATCTTCAGATAGATTCACACTATCTGTCCTCATATAAGTAATATGCCCAGCTTCATATAAACGCTGCGCCAGGGTCATGGTCTTTCCTACTGAAAAATATAATTTTCTCGCTGCTTCCTGTTGAAGCGTTGATGTTGTAAATGGAGGCGCCGGATTTTTCTTAGCCGGTTTCGTAGTAAGATCGGCAACTTTAAAATTAGCCCCAATATTATCTTTTAGAAACTTTTCAGCTTCCTCCTTTGTATCGAAATTCTTTGGAATTTTAGCTTTAAAAGATTTTCCATCTTCCGTAGAGAATTCAGCATCGATCCTATAAGAAGCCTGGGGATCGAAATCTTTAATTTCACGCTCTCTTTCTACAATAAGTCGTACGGCTACAGACTGTACCCGACCTGCAGAAAGCCCGCCTTTCACCTTTCTCCAGAGAACCGGGGAAAGTTCATACCCTACTAATCTATCAAGAACCCGCCTTGCCTGCTGTGCGTTTACAAGGTTATAATCTATATCTCGCGGATTCTCTATTGCACGAAGTATTGCAGACTTAGTAATTTCGTGAAATACAATACGTTTGGTCTTTTCTTGTGTTAACTTTAATTCTTCGGCCAAATGCCAGGCAATAGCCTCTCCCTCACGGTCTTCATCACTCGCCAGCCATACCATTTCTGCATTCTTAGCAAGCCCTTTAAGCTTTTTGACCACATCCTTCTTATCTTTGGAAACTACATATTTAGGCGTGAAGTCCCCTTCTGTGTCTACCCCGATTTCTTTAGTGGGTAAATCGGCAATATGCCCAAAACTTGAAGCAACTTTATAGTCGGTTCCAAGAAATTTTTCAATGGTTTTAGCCTTCGCCGGTGACTCAACAATCACTAAATTCTTCGCCATAAATCTGTTGGTTTGTAATTGCAAAAGTATATCAAATTTTTCTTCTGCCCATTAAACTTGAACTAAAACCAGAATATCAGGCTTTAAAACACCTGAATATGATGCAATTCTGAAAGATAATTTTCCCAGGTACTACTTAAGAATACTGGTTTATTCAGTAAAATAAAATACCGAAGATGCGCCCGCAAGATCATATTTTAAATCCGGGGCAATATTTCCTGATATGGAAGTAGCATTATTAAAAGCAAGAACGCGACCCCCATTATTTAAGGCTTCTGCTACAAAAATTACGTTATAATTAGCATTATAAACTACATTTACCGGATTCCCCAGCAGTGTATTTCCTCCAAAAATCCTTAACTGATCACTTGCTTCAATAAAACCTCCATTTGTTGCATTATTAAATTTCGCCTCAAAATTCTCGATAATCTGAAGCGCTCCATCTGAAGCGGACTCTGCCTCACCAATATCCGAAAGTACCATAATCCCCTTATCATAATCCAAACCGTGTGTCCTGATCAAACCCTGAAAACCAACAATTTTATCGGCAGTAACTATTCTATTATTGGGATTTGATTCTATAAAATTTTTATACACCGCTACTTTATTAGTTTCATCTACAACCGCATAAAGATCTGAGCCAATAAATTCAAGACCCCAAACCTTAAATTTTGTGATCAATATATTTCTAAGTACAAAACCTGATTCGGTTTTAATATACACGAACAGTCTTCCCTCCGGAGTAGTTTCATCTCCATCTAAATCTGTATTGTCTGAAACTACGTAAAACTGGCCATTTACGGCGAGGTCTCTTGGACTTTCAAGATTTGAAGTTCCAACAACCCCCATTTCCGGATCTTTGGTTCCCCCGGCTCCAAGAGCTTTAATATTAAGGTAAGTTTCAATTCTATTGGAAGATCTTGAAATTATAGTAAACGCATCCTCTTCAGGAGAAAAGAAGAAACCTTCAACATCTGTGGAAGCAACAGAATAATTTGTTTCTACGCCATCGTTAATATCGTACCGACGCACCTGCCCGCTATGAGTAGTAGCATATAATTGCGCGGTATCTGATGTCACTACCTTATTATTTGGATTATCATCATTACCGCAAGACAGCAGTGAGAGCGATAGAATACTAAAAATAAAGAGAGGTGATTTATTCAAAATTATATTTTTTACGAATATATAACGAACAAAATATGATGATAGTTCAGTAGCGTTAAATATCTGTTATTTGAATCTATTTTAACGAAGAATCAGGAATCTATTTTCCATCTTAATAAAAAAAAAAGAAGATGAAAAAGAAGGTAGCGGTGATTACAGGAGCAAGTAGCGGTATTGGAAAAGCCATCGCTGAGAAGCTTGCTGAAGAGAAAATGATCGTGGTTTTGGCGAGCCGGAATGTCGAAAAGCTTCACGAAATACAGGCAACACTTTCTTCTGAAAGTATGGTTCTGGAAATGGATGTAAGCAGCACCGAAAGTGTCACCAAAGGATTTAGTAAGATCATGGAAAAATACAACAGAATAGATCTTCTGGTAAATTCTGCGGGGATTATGCCTCTTACTTATTTGAAAAATCGTCATCTGGACGAGTGGTTATCTACCATCGAGGTTAATGTAAAAGGTACACTACGCTGTATTTACGCTGCGCTTCCAGGAATGAAACAACGAAAAGATGGTCATATTGTAAATATTGCCTCTGTAGATGGAAAAGAAATATTCGCAGGTGGAGCGATATACGGAGCCTCCAAAGCTGCTGTAATCGAATTATCCAGGGCAATGAGAATGGAATTATCTCCGGAATTTAATATTAGAATTACCGCTATAGAACCTGGAACTGTGGCAACAAGTTTACGAGAAGATATCACCGATGAAGAATTATTGAAGGATAAAAATTATGGCGGTAATGAAGCGAAACTTGAACCGGAAAATATAGCAGACGCAGTTTTTTATGCGGTTTCTCAACCAGATTCTGTAAATGTAAACGAACTATTAGTTAAGCCAACAGGAAAATCCTGAATTGGAAACAAACACTTTAAAATAAAAATTATGGGAATAGGACATATTATGAAATTAGGAAGTAAATTCTTACTTAGAGGAGTTATTTACAAATCTGGTAAGAAAGCCGCGATCAAAGGCGGGAAAGTAGGGATAGGAATATTTTCCGTTCTTTATGCCGGTTATATGGCGTATACACTTTATAGCCTTCGAAAAGAAAGTATTGAAGAACAAAAGCAACTAGATGTAGACAGAGGTTGGGATCGTGAGACTGTAAAAGATAATTAATTGCGATTCACATCGCCCAAAGATTCACTCGTACCAATTTTAGAAATTTCGGTATTCAATTCATTATAACGAGAATTGAATACTGAAATATTTTAAAGACTATTGCCTATAATTACAATAATCCCTGATTTCAGTTTTACTCAGAACGCTGGATGTTAGCATTAAACTGTAGATTATGCTGAATTCGCCTTCTGGGTTGGAGACTGAGAAATTTCAATAAAAGTGATGAAAAGATCGGAGATAATCTGGTTGAAATTCAGAAGAAAATTGCATTATCAACGAGAATTGGAAAAGCGAAAAGGGGGATCGGGTAAAAGTTATAATTATTATGACCCTCTGGATAATACGTGGGATCAACTTTAGATAAGCAACACCGGAAATATCCTTAAATTAAAAGGCCAGGCGAAATTGAACAGAATGGTATTAAAAAGTGGTCCTGCTAATGGTAAGAATGGCCAGTATTACAACCAGATTACCTGGACTAAGAACCCTGATGGAAGTGTTACCCAAAACTGGGAAATTTACGACATGGCAGGAAATATCACCAGTAATGCCTTCATTGGTGAATATAGAAAGAAGGGGAGCGATTAATCCTTGCTAAAAATATCCCCGGAATTTCCACCGAGACTCTGCCCCGAAGAAGAACTATCTTTATTGAAGTTTTTAATTCCCTTTTTTAACCAGCTATAATACTCATCGGCATCTGGTTCATAGCCTGAAGGGGCAATTAGCATTTCTTCCTCATGGTCTAAAAGCACATAATAAGGTTGCGCATTCGCCTTGTATCGAGTGATTTGAAAATCACTCCATTTATTACCTATACTCTCAATTTCCTTTCCGGTGGTCTCAGACACATATTGTTCATTTTCCGGTAATTTTCTTTTATCGTCCACATACAAAGAAATCAATACTAGTTCCTCCTTTAGAGTTTGCAATATCTGGGGCTCGCTCCAAACACGTTCTTCCATTTTTCTACAATTCACACAGGCATGGCCTGTAAAATCGACCAAAATCGGTAGGTCTTTTTCTTTAGCATAAGCCAAACCATCTTCATAATCATGAAAAGATACGATGTCGTGAGGGCCATATTCGGCTCCATCAGGCAAACCTTCGCCCTCCGAAAATACAGTTCCTACTTTTGAATTCCCTATACCATCAGGTGATTCGCTGTATTGAAGTGGTGGTGGAAATCCGCTAATCAATTTTAAGGGAGCACCCCATAAACCTGGAATCAGGTAGATTGTAAAAATCAATACCACCAAGCCTGTCATTAATCTACCCACTGAAATATGTTCTACTTTTGAATCGTGTGGCAATTGAATTTTTCCGAATAAATAAAGTGCCAGCATCCCGAATATTGCGATCCAGATGGCAAGAAATATTTCTCTTTCTAAAATATGGAGCTGTAAAACAAGATCTGCATTAGATAAGAATTTAAATGCCAGGGCCAGTTCCAGGAATCCAAGTGTAACTTTTACCGTATTTAACCAGCCACCAGATCGTGGTAAAGAATTTAACCAGCCCGGGAAGGCCGCGAAAAGTCCAAAAGGAAGGGCGATTGCCAGGGAAAAGCCCAACATTCCTATAATTGGTGCGATTCCTCCTTTTGAAGCAGCTTCCACCAGTAAAGTTCCTACGATAGGTCCAGTGCATGAAAATGAAACTATTGCCAGTGCAAGAGCCATAAAAAATATTCCTACTAGACCTCCCTTATCTGCCTTTGAATCGATCTTTGTCCCCCAGCTACTAGGTAAAACAATTTCAAATGCCCCCATGAACGATATTGCGAATATGACTAGAAGCACAAAGAATATTGTATTGAACCAGACATTTGTTGAGAGTGCATTTAATGCATCTGCACCAAAAATAACGGTCACCAGTGTTCCCAGTAAAACATAGATTACTACGATGGAAATTCCGTAGAAAGTAGCATTTTTTATCCCCGCAGCCCTGGATTTACTTTGTTTGGTAAAGAAACTTACAGTCATGGGAATCATGGGAAAAACACATGGAGTTAACAATGCCGCGAAACCGGAAAGAAAGGCTACTATAAATATTCCCCAGAAAGAGCGCTTCTCATCAGGATTGGCTAGTTCAACCTCGCCGGTATTTTCAGGGATCGCTTTAGTCGAATTATTTTCATGAGTGACTACCTCACCCCGAGCTTCTTCATTAATTACAAACTCAAAATTCTCCGTCTGAAAAATACAGGCTTCATCGTCACATACCTGATATTCAACCTTTGCATTAATGATTCCCAGACTTGTATCTGTAAGCTTTATCTTCTGAGTGAAAAAAGCATTGTTATTAAAATAGGAAAGATCCATTTCAAAAACGTTATCATATTCTGTGATAGGTTCACTTTCTTCTGTGTCTCCAAGTAACTCATACTTATCCCCGACCTCCTCGTAGATAAAAACTGTTGGCAAAGCTCCTCCTTCTGGCAAATGTTGAGAATATAAATGCCAGTGATCTTCTATAAAAGCACTCATGATAAGTTCGTACTCGTCTTCTGAAATCTTATTTACTTCAGCCTCCCACTCCACAGGATCGTGAATCTGGGCCTGACCAAAGAAACCGGTGAGTATTACTAAAAAGAAAAGTCCTTTTTTAAGTAGATTATTTAACATGAAATTGTCTTCCTGAAAGATGAAACTATATTTGAAACGGTTCCAAATTTAAGGAATTTAAACAATAATCTATTTCCAGATCGCAATGAATGATGTTCCAAAGAAATAGAACATTATTAATCAAAAAGGTAACGCAAGAAAAATGAAAATTGGAAAGAATATAAGAAACTCGAAAATCTATCTATGCCTAAAATGCTTATCGATTCCTAAATGTACCAGGAGTAAATAAATCGAAATTAAAACCACGAGCACCGCTAAGACAATTGAAGCGTAGAAAAAGAAATTAACCATAACATCTGATACTTTAGGGACAGACAAAGGCATCGTTTCAGATGAAAATGTATTCCAATTATATTTCACAAAAATACTCTGGAAGTAATCAATTGGTTGCTACAAAGCCTTATATTGTTACTGTTTTTCCAATAGCTGTTAAATCCCCTAAAACAAAAAAGCCTTCTTCCATCGTATGGAAAAAAGCTTTTCATTGGTTAACCAAAATCCACACAACAAGGATTATAACTCGGTTAACTACACATCCCTGCTTCCAGGGACAAACAACACAACTAATCATTAGTGCCAAAAAAAGCCCCCCGAATAGAGGAGCTTCTTTGCAACTTTGCGGTCTGGACGAGACTCGAACTCGCGACCCCCTGCGTGACAGGCAGGTATTCTAACCAACTGAACTACCAGACCGTTGCGTTATTGCGAGGGCAAATATACGCCCCTTTTTAGATTCACCAAACCTTTTTTAAAAATTTTTCAAACTAAAATTCAACCTCCTATCCAAACTTTTGTTTTTCAAGTAAATAAGCCGTCATAATATTATCAAAATTTTTATTGATATCTGCCTCGACATACTTTATACGGTATTTAGCGCATTGCATTTTTAGATCGGAAAGATATTTTTGAACCGCTTTTTTATAATTTTCCCTGATATTATCTGAATATAGATCCACCTCAGCACCGGTTTCCACATCGGTAAATCTTCGCGGAGTATTTTCGAAATTGAAATTCAGTTCTCTTTTTTCATCCATCACATGAAACAAAACCACTTCATGCCGGTTATATTTTAAGTGTCGCAGAGCTTCAAAAAGTTTCTCCTCATCGGCATCGGCCTGGAACATATCGGTAAAAAGAAATATTAGGGAACGTCTCCTTAATTTTTCGGCGATCTGATGTAAATAAGTATAAGTATCGGTATTAGTTCTTCGACCATTAGCCAATAGTGTCTCATCTAGCTTATTTAAAAGCATATGATGATGCCGCTCACTGGACTTCTCTGGCGCGTAAAATTCAAATTCATCACTATATACACTTACGCCCACCGCGTCTCTCTGTCGCTTTAATATCTCCATAAGACAAGCCGACGCCAATACTGAAAATCCTATTTTATTTAGTGATGTCAGACTCTGTTCCTTAACCGACGGATAATGCATCGAAGCCGAATTATCCAGAATAAGGTGACACCTTAAATTGGTTTCTTCTTCGTAGCGTCTCGTATAGAGTTTATCGGTCTTGGCAAACAGCTTCCAGTCAATATGCCTGGTGCTTTCACCGTTATTATAGATCTTATGTTCGGCAAATTCCGCAGAAAAACCATGAAACGGACTCTTATGAATCCCAGATATATAACCTTCCACCACCTGTTTCGCCAGGAGGTCGAGGTTTAGAAATCCGCCAGTTTCGTGAAGTTCTTTTTCTATTTTCATAAGAAATATGAAAGTAGCTGTATTTTATGAATAAAAAAAGCCCCGCTATTTGCGAGGCTTTAATATTTTATAAAAATCAGGTATTACAATAACTGATCAATTGCATCAGCATAGGTTTGTTTTGGAGCTACTCCAACCTGACGTCCTACTACTTCTCCGTTTTGAAAAACAAGTACCGTAGGGATATTTCTAACACCGTATTTAGCAGCAAATTCCTGGTTTGCATCAACGTCTAATTTCCCAACAACAGCTTTCCCTTCATATTCCGTACTAATTTCGTCAATAATTGGTCCAACCATTCTACAAGGTCCGCACCAAGCAGCCCAAAAATCTACCACTACAGGCTTATCACTTTTAAGTACCTGTTCTTCAAAATTTGCGTCAGTTATTTCAACAGCCATAATTATGTTATTTTTTATGTTTTTAATTTGATTCGTAAAAGTAGTCAATAAAATAAATATTCCTTACACCACCAATATCGCATTTGACTATGAGCATATTGGTTCGTTTTATTTGGGGTCCTCCCCTCGCATGGGCTCGGGGTCGGGCTTTCGGCGCTACATGGTAGCATGCCTCAATCCCTGGCCTGCAAACCGGCCACTAGAAATATGAATTTACTTTTTATGAGATTATTCTAAGCCGTAAGGGGAAAAGCCAATATTTGTAAAAAAGTTAATACTATGAAAAATACAGGTTTTTTAATAATCTTCATATTTACCACATTTCTGACTGGCTGTAATTCCGACAAATCAAATTCTTCAGATCAGCAAATCAGCAATAATGAAGTAAAATTAGATACTCTTACAAAACATTTAAAGCCATTTAAAGAGAATTTACCAAGTATAGGACTTATAATGTACAATGGGGTTCTACAAAGCGAAGTGATTGCCACTTCTGACGTTTTTTCCAAACCATCACAGGAAGGAGAACAGCTTTTTAACGTAATAACAATAGCCGAAACTGAAAACCCTATAACAACAGAAGAAGGAATAAGGATTCTGCCCGATTATACTTTTGAAAACTGCCCTAAACTGGAAGCTCTTTTTGTTCCCAGCGCTTATGACATGTATGCACAGGTTCACAACGAGAAAATCGTGAATTTTATAAAAGAAAAGAATAAAGAAACTAAATATACGGTTAGCAATTGTGCCGGTGCTCAGTTAATTGGAGAAGCAGGAATTGCCAGGGGGCATAAAATTGTCACATGGATTGGCGGTGGAGAACAACTTCAAAAAGATTATCCTGAATTAAAAGTCCAGAACGATAGTTTAGTCACTTATATAAAAGATGGTAAGTTCCTATCTTCAAATGGAAATTTAGCTAGTTATATTTCAGCATTGAATTTAGTGGAGATAATGACCAGCGCTAAACATAGGAAATTTGTAGAATCTTATTTATATCTGGATAGATTACAAAACTGGAAGGAATAAATACTTTTCTAAATTCAGAGATTATCGCAAAAATTTATAATCCTCCCTTCAAATTTCTTCTTTTTTCGCCAAATATTTCTTTCAGCTTTCCTCTTAACTCCTTCCCCTTTTTGGGGGGAAGGCCGGGATGGGTTTTAGTTCAACTTATACATAAACTGCTCTTTCTCCAAGGCATCTATTAATTCCTGGGAGATCCTGATCTTATGCTTCCTGCTAGGCATTCTTAATTTCACCTGCTCCTCCATTTCATACACCACAAAGTTCAAATGACATTCGCCTTTATGAGACATAAAAGTATCTTTTAACCACTCGATCTTCTCATTTTTAAGATCATTAATGTTCAATTGAATCGTCAACTTTTTAGCATTCTTATCCATGATATCATGCAAAAGATTCATTTCCCTGAACTGAATTCTTGGCTCTCCTTTTTTCCCTGTATCTTTATTGGTCCAGCCTTCCTTCACAAAAATTTTCATATGAATGAAATTGTTCGGAACAAAGAAATGCTTCATCCTTAAATACTCTTCCCCGAAAATTTTAAACTCGTAAGATTCATCATAATCTTCTACGGTGAAGATCGCCCAGCCTTTTCCATTCTTAGAAACCCGGTGTTGCACATCCACCACCACACATCCAAGGGTTAATTCCCTGTTCACAACAGATTCAAGATCCCTGCAATCTGATAATTTACCATTACTGAAATAGCTCATTTCGATCTTAAAGTCATCCAACGGATGTCCGGAAATATAGATTCCTACTACTTCTTTTTCCCGACGTAGTTTCTCCATGGTTCCCCATTCTTCACATCCCGGCACTTCCGGCTCTGGTATTTGAACATCACTGGCTTCTCCAAAAAGGCTCACCTGCGAAGAATTCTGGCTCTCCTGAAACTTCTGCGCATACTTCACCACCTTCTCAAGAAAACTCATCCCATTGCCATCATCATGGAAATACTGCGCTCTGTGCGTGTTTCCGAATCCATCGAAACCACCTGCCAGCGCAAGGTTTTCAAAAGCTTTTTTATTGGCAGATCTTAAATCTATTCTTTTAGCCATATCGAAAATTGACCGATACGGTCCTTCTTTTGTTTTTCTATTCTCAACGATGGTTGCCACCGCTCCAGATCCTACTCCCTTAATTGCACCCATCCCAAATCGAACGGCGTTATCTTTATTTACCGAGAATTTATAATAAGATTCGTTTACATCAGGTCCGAGAACATTTAGCTTCATACGTTTACATTCCTCCATAAAGAAAGTAACCGACTTGATATCATTCATATTATTGGAAAGTACCGCCGCCATATATTCCGCAGGATAATGCGCTTTTAAATAGGCAGTTTGGTAAGCGATCCAGGCATAACAAGTGGAGTGCGACTTATTAAAAGCGTAGGATGCAAAAGCCTCCCAGTCTTTCCAGATTTTCTCCAACACCTCTGCCGGATGCCCTTTTTCATTTCCACCCTCAATAAATTTAGGTTTTAGCTGCGCCAATAAAGCCACAAGCTTTTTACCCATAGCCTTTCGGAGCATATCGGCTTCACCCTTACTAAAACCTGCAAGCTTCTGCGACAAAAGCATTACCTGCTCCTGATAGACCGTGATCCCATAGGTTTCTTCCAGGTATTCCTCCATTTCCGGAAGATCATAAGAGATTTCCTCATCGCCATGTTTACGGGCAATAAAACTTGGAATATATTCCATCGGCCCCGGACGGTATAGCGCATTCATGGCGATAAGGTCGTCAAAAACCGTAGGTTTTAAGGACTGCATGTGTTTCTGCATTCCCGGGGATTCATACTGAAATATCCCTACGGTCTCTCCTCGCTGGAATAACTTGTAAGTTTCCTCATCATCCAGCGGAAAACTATCCGGATCCAGATCTATATCATGTCTCCCTTTTACAATTTTTACGGTGTCCTTGATTAAGGTCAGTGTTTTAAGACCTAAAAAGTCCATTTTTAGTAGCCCCGCACTTTCCACTACCGAGTTGTCAAACTGGGTCACGTAAAGATCGGAGTCTTTAGCTACCGAAACCGGCACATAATTGGTAATATCGCCTGGAGTAATGATCACCCCGCAGGCGTGAATTCCTGTATTTCTTACTGAACCTTCCAGGATTCTAGCCTGGTTCACCGTTTCGGCTTCCAGGTCGTCTCCTTCAGAAATATTAAAAAGCTCGTTTATTTTCTCAATTTCATCCCCGCGAAATTTAGACTTTATAGTCTTATCGTCCATAGCAAACAGCTTCCCGAGCTTGGTATTCGGAATAAGCTTTGCGATTCTATCAGAATCCATTAAAGGAAGATCCAGCACCCTGGCCGTATCACGGATAGACGACTTCGCTGCCATAGTTCCGTAGGTGATGATCTGCGCTACCTGATTTGCACCGTATTTCTTGATCACGTAATCCATCACCCGGCTTCGACCTTCATCATCAAAGTCAATATCAATATCGGGCATACTCACACGATCAGGATTCAGGAAACGCTCAAAAAGCAGATCATACTTCATAGGGTCGATATTTGTGATCCAAAGACAATAAGCCACCACAGATCCCGCAGCCGAACCACGCCCCGGCCCTACCGAAACCCCCATTTCCCTGGCTGCCCGAATAAAATCTTCCACAATAAGGAAATACCCAGGATAACCGGTGTTTTCAATAACCGATAATTCGAAATTTAAACGCTCTTCTATTTCAGGTGTAATATCTGGATAACGCTTTTTCGCTCCTTCAAAAGTAATATGCTTTAAAAAGGCATTTTCACCTCTCTTTCCACCATCAGCCAGATCTTCTTCACTTAAAAATTCTTCAGGAATTTCGAATGCCGGAAGTAATACATCTCTGGCAAGCTCAAAAGACTCAACCTTATCTACAATTTCCTGAATATTACTAATAGCATTTGGCAAATCTTTGAAAAGCTTCTTCATCTGGCTACCAGACTTGAAGTAATATTCAGTATTTGGTAGTCCGTAACGATAACCACGCCCGCGACCTATTGGCGTTGCCTGTTTCTCGCCATCCTTTACACAAAGTAAAATATCATGGGCATTGGCATCTTCCTGCTTCCAATAATAGGTGTTATTGGTCGCTATTAATTTTACGTCATGCTTTTTGGAAAATTCAACCAGCACAGGATTTACCCTGTTTTCATCTTCCTGATCATGGCGCATCATTTCAATATAAAGATCGTCACCAAATTCCTCTTTCCACCAAACCAAAGCTTCTTCGGCTTGCTTTTCTCCTAGATTTAATATTTTACTTGGAACTTCTCCGTAGAGATTTCCGGTTAAAACAATGATATCTTCCTTATATTCTCTAATGACCTCTTTATCTATACGCGGAACATAATAGAACCCATCGGTATAGGCTTTAGACGACATTTTCGCCAGATTGTGATATCCATTCTTGTTTTTGGCAAGCATCACTACCTGGTATCCGTTATCTTTTCTGCTCTTGTCTGCATGATTTTCACAAACAAAAAATTCACAACCTACGATTCCTTTTAAAGGCTTTTTCAAGTCTTCGCCATTCTCCTCTGCAGTTGCGTTATGCTCTTTTACACTTTTATTATAGGTTCCAATTTCCTTTACAAAATGAAAAGCACCCATCATATTTGCATGATCGGTCAGGGCCACGGCATTCATATCTTCATCGGCAGCTGCAGCAATAAGATCAGGGATACTTATGGTAGATTGTAATACCGAAAACTGGGAATGATTATGCAAATGGGCAAAAGGAACTTCATCTAGTTTCTCCAGGTTTTCCTGGATCTCCTCATTGGAAATATCATCTGAAGGCTGTTGTTTTTCCAGCCTTTTTCTAATCTTTTCTGAAGCTTTTTTAAGATTGATATGCTTCAGCCCGATTAGCTGGATTCTCTTCGGATTTGCTTCTGAAAAATTCTCAAAATAATCTACAGGAACATCCAGTTCCTCTATGGTATAAATCCTTTGGCGGATCAATTCAAGAAAACAACGTGTGGTTGCCTCTACATCGGCAGTGGCGTTATGCGCTTCACCAAAAGCTTCCTCAAAGAGAAATTCATGTAATTCGGTAAGAGTTGGTAATTTGAATTTACCTCCACGCCCTCCGGGGATCTTACACAGATTCGCCGTGACTTCGGTACAGGTATCCAGAACCGGCATTTCCTGAAGTGAATTTTCGAAGTCTCTACGAATGAATTCAGCACCCATGATATTGAGGTCAAAACCAACATTCTGACCTACTACAAATTTTGATTTCTGTAGGGCTATATTGAACTTCTCCAGCACTTCATCTAAAGGCACTCCCTGCTCTTTGGCGAGATCTGTAGAGATCCCGTGAATACGTTCAGAATCATAAGGGATATCAAAACCATCGGGTTGAACCAGGTAATCCTGGTTTTCTATAAGGTTCCCCATTTCATCATGCACCTGCCAGGCGATCTGTATACATCTCGGCCAGTTATCAGAATCGGTTAATGGAGCATTCCAGTTTTTGGGAAGTCCGGTGGTTTCGGTGTCAAAAATGAGGTACATTCAGTAGTATTTTAAGCCTTTCAGAAGAAAATAGTGGGATTCAGCTCAGTGAATCATCCGGGCTAAAATAAGGAACTTTATGCCTGAAATAAAACTTAGTTTTCAGGAATTATCAACCATAAAAAAGCCTCACAAAAACCTGAAAATTCAGATGATCTGTGAGGCCTGATACGAACACTAAAAACTACTACTTCAATCAAACATTGCTCGCATCTTAGGGTTTAAATCTTTAGGCATCATCATTCAAGGATTAAATCTAAAGATCTTTATAATAGAAATGCTAAGCTTGCTTCTCAAGAGTTTTTACTTCATTTAAGGAAGCAACAATAGCATTTTTCTGTTTCATTAGAATATTTTGAGTAGAAGCCGGTAATTCTTTTTCTTTCATAACATCCTCATACTCTTCAACGGCAGATTTCTCTCCACGAATTGCCTCTTCCAACACAGATTCATCTTTATCATTTGAAAGACTCGCTTTTAGATTCATCCATGATCTATGCACATCTCCCTTTAGACTTGAACCTTTATCTGGATTTTCACCAAAATTTCTGATTTCAGATTTTAATTCATGTCCAAAATCATATCTCTCCTGTGCTCTCTGACTGAAAAAACTTTTAAGATCCTGTCTTTTTACTTTTTCCGCTGCCAATTTGTATCCTTTTTCAGCGTCATAATTCTTTTCCAACAATTCATTTAACTTATTAGAAACTTCTTTTGAATAACTCATAGCTTATTTTTTTTGGTTTTAGTTGAGTAAAGATAACATCAGAAAACCGTCTCAACAATCTATTTAACAGGGTTTAGCACTTATTAACCTCTTTTAACAGCGGGTAGTATTTTTAACCAAAATTCTTCCCAAAGAGCACATTTAGTACACTTTAATATAACTTCCAAAGCTTAATAGAATTAAACAATCAAAAGCTTGAAAATTAGAAAAATGTAGTATCTTTGCCCACTTATTAATAACCGGGGTCGAGAACCCCAAAATTTAATTTTTATGCCAGTAAAAATAAGATTACAAAGACACGGTAAAAAAGGAAAACCTTTTTTCTGGATTGTTGCTGCGGATACCCGCGCAAAAAGAGACGGTAAATTCTTGGACAAATTGGGAATCTATAACCCTAACACAAATCCTGCTACTATCGAATTAGATGTAGATGGAGCTGTTAAGTGGTTACAAAACGGTGCTCAACCAACAGATACTGCTCGTGCTATCCTTTCTTATAAAGGAGCACTTCTTAAGAAACACCTTGCTGCAGGAGTAGCAAAAGGAGCTTTAACTGAAGAGCAGGCTGAAGAGAAATTCAACGCCTGGATGGAAGAAAAAGAAGGAAAAGTTGATGCTAAAAAAGATTCTTTAGGGAAAGCTAAAGATGAAGAAAAAGCAAAAGCTCTACAAGCTGAGAAAGATGCAAACGCTAAGCGTGAAGCTGAATTCAAAGATGCTGAAGAAGCAGAAGCTAAAGCGGCTGCTGAGGCTGAGGCTGCTGCAACTGCAGAAGCTACAGACGAAGCTACTGTTGAGCAGGCTGAAGAAGAGGTGGAAGCTGCAACTGCAGAAGAAGCTAAAACTGAAGACAAAAAAGACGCTTAAAACAGCATTGCAATGACTAAGGAAGAATGTTTCTATCTTGGAAAAATCGTTGCAAAATTTAGCTTTAAGGGAGAGGTGCTTATTAAATTAGACACCGACGAACCTGAAACTTACACAGAAATGGAATCAGTGCTCGTTGAATACAACGATAATCTGGTTCCATTTTTTATTGAAAGATCTTACCTGCATAAGAGCACTTTACTTCGTGCTAAATTTGAGGATATAGAAACAGAAGAAGACGCTGAAGATATGATTGGCGCCCATGTATATCTTCCGTTAAGCATGCTACCTAAGCTGCCCGAAGACAAATTCTACTTTCACGAGATCATTGGTTTTAATGTTATTGATGCCGAACACGGAAATATTGGAAAAATAGTTTCTATCAATGATTCTACCGCCCAGGCACTATTTGAGATCGAGAAAGACGGAAAACAGATTCTTATCCCAATGAATGATGAATTCATTGAAAAAGTGGATAAAAAGAATAATACCGTAAGAGTGATCACTCCGGAAGGACTGGTTGAACTTTATTTAGGATAACACCTCTTAATAAAGGACATTTTTTCTTCTTTTCACACTTCACTCTCTAACTCTTTTACTTTTTTAAAGTCAACCGCCTTCGACTGCGCTCAGGCTGACAAAAATTTTACACTGAACTTTTCACTATTCACTATTCACTCATTAACCTACTATATTCACGATCTTTCCTGGCACCACGATCACTTTCTTAGGTGTACGCCCATCGAGCTGCTTTTGGGTACGCTCATCTGCCATTACTGTTTTTTCAATTTCCTCTTTAGACATATCCAAAGAAAGCTCCATCGTAAACCTCATCTTACCGTTGAAGGAAACCGGATAGTTCTTCATACTTTCTACCAGATATTTCTCTTCAAATTCAGGATATTTAGCGGTAGTAACCGATTCTGAATTTCCTAGCTTTTCCCAAAGTTCTTCAGCTATGTGAGGCGCATAAGGCGCGATCAAAACAGCTAAAGGCTCCAGTATCTCACGACTATTACACTTCTGCGCAGTTAGTTCATTAACACAGATCATAAAGGTGGATACCGAAGTATTAAAACTGAATTCTTCAATATCTTCAGTCACCTTCTTGATTGTCTTATGAAAAGTTTTTAATGAATCTGCGGAAGCTTTTTCATCTGAAACAAAGAATTCCTCTCCGTCATAATAAAGTTTCCAAAGCTTTTTCAGAAAATTATGAACTCCAGTAATCCCTGCCGTATTCCATGGTTTCGCCTGCTCTAATGGCCCCAGAAACATCTCATACATTCTTAAAGTATCTGCGCCATAGTCCTGACAGATCTCATCCGGATTTACAACATTATACTTGGATTTGGACATTTTCTCCACTTCCCTGCCAACTATATATTTACCATCTTCAGTAAGAAATTTTGCATCAGCAAATTCAGGACGCCATTTTTTAAAGCCCTCGATATCCAGTTCATCAGAAGAGTTTACCAAAGAAACATCGGCATGAATCGGCTGAACATTATTTCCATTGATCTGATTTTTCGATACAAATACATTCTCTCCTTCCAGTCTGTAAACAAAAGCACTGGTTCCAAGGATCATTCCCTGGTTAATCAGTTTTTTAAAGGGTTCCTCAACTGTTAACCAGCCACGGTCATATAAAAATTTGGTCCAGAATCTTGAATACAGTAAATGACCGGTTGCGTGTTCGCTACCTCCTATATACAGATCTACATTTTCCCAGTATTTCTGTGCTTCTTCAGAAACAAATCTGTCAGGGTTCCCGGCACCCATATATCTGAATAGATACCAGCTGCTTCCCGCCCATCCGGGCATGGTGTTCAGTTCTAAAGGATAAATTCCGTTATCGTCTGACCCCTCGACTGCGCTCGGGGTGACATTCGAATTAGGTTCGTCATGCTGTCCCGAAAGCTTTCGGGATTGTTTCAGCACCTTATTTGAAACTACTTTATTATTTTTGGAATCCCAGGCCCAGTCAGTTGCATTTCCTAAAGGCGGTTCACCGGTTTCAGTTGGGAGGTATTTTTCCACTTCCGGTAACTTTAGTGGAAGGTATTTTTCATCGATCATTTTTGGAAGACCGTTTACATAATATACCGGAAATGGCTCTCCCCAATATCTCTGGCGACTAAACACCGCGTCTCTAAGTCTGTAATTCGTTTTTCCGTAACCCTGACCTGTCTTCTCAAGTTCCAGAATCACTTTATTTAAAGCCTCTTTATATTCTAGTCCGCTAAGGAAATCTGAATTTGCGATTACCGTGCCTTCTTTTCCCGCATAAGCTTCCTGAGAAACATCTACATTCTCGAAAATATTAGGAATTAGCAGGTCAAAATGTCTTGCGAAATCATGATCACGCTGATCTCCGCAAGGTACGGCCATCACCGCTCCGGTTCCATAGCCTGCAAGTACATAATCACCGATCCAGATCGGCACCGGCTTTTTGGTAAAGGGATGTTCAGCATAAGCGCCGGTAAATGCACCACTAATGGTCTTCACATCGGCCATACGCTCGCGCTCACTTCGTTTCGCACTAGCTTCGATATAGGCCTGAACTTCTTCTTTTCTGTCTTCCGTAGTAATCTTTTCAACAAGTTCATGTTCCGGAGCAAGCGTCATAAAACTAACTCCAAAAATGGTATCGGGTCTGGTTGTAAATACACCAATTTTGAATTTTGAATTTTCAATTTTGAAATCGACGTGTGCTCCTACCGATTTCCCGATCCAGTTACGCTGACTTTCCTTTAAACTTTCGGTCCAGTCAATTTTATTAAGATCCTGGAGTAATCTTTCAGAAAATGCTGAAATCCTCATACTCCACTGGGTCATTTTCTTTCTTACTACCGGATATCCTCCGCGCTCTGAAACTCCGTTTACGATCTCATCATTTGCGAGTACAGTCCCAAGTTGCGGGCACCAGTTCACCTCAGCTTCCGCCAAATAGGTAAGTCGGTATTTTAAAAGAATTTGCTCTTTTTCATCTTCAGAACAAGCGTTCCAGTCATCTGCAGAAAATTTTTCGACATCATCATCACTAGCTGCATTTATTCTTGAGTTCCCTTCCGAAGTAAAAATCTCTTCAAGCTCAGTGATTGCACGGGATTTCTCCGCTTCCTGATCATACCAGCTTTCAAAAAGCTGAATAAAGATCCACTGCGTCCACTTATAATAATCGGGTTCACTGGTTCTCACTTCCCGGCTCCAATCGAACGAAAAGCCAATCTTATCCAGTTGCTCCCGATAACGGGCAATATTATTTTCAGTAGTTACCGCGGGATGCTGACCGGTTTGAATAGCGTATTGCTCAGCCGGAAGTCCGAAACTGTCATACCCCTGAGGGTGCAACACATTAAAACCTTTATGCCTTTTGAAACGAGCATAGATATCACTGGCAATATACCCCAGCGGATGTCCCACATGCAATCCCGCCCCCGAAGGATAAGGAAACATGTCCAACACATAATATTTCGGTTTTTCAGAATCGTTTGAGGCTTTGAATGTCTGGTTATCTGCCCAGTATTTCTGCCATTTCTCTTCGATCTTATTAAAGTGGTAACTCATTTTCTTTCTTAACTATTGGTCATTGCGAGGAAATGTAATGACGAAGCAATCTGCTCTGAAACTTGAGACTGCGTCGCTTTGCTCGCAGTGACGTTAATCACTAATTGCCTGCAAAAATACAATTTTCAAGGACTTATGCGGAATGATTGGAAGTTCTATTCCTTTGTTTTTCGAGCTTCTTCTTCCATGGGTTTCAGGCACTCATAGATATATCTGTTCACTGGAGTTTCTATCCCGTATTTTTTACCCTCCTTGACAATATATCCATTAAAATTATATAGTTCCGAAGGTTTTCCATTCATAATATCACGTTGAGTAGAGGCGGTATTCCCTTTTGGCTGTGAATTTATGATCTCAAAAACCATCTCCAGATGTGTATCTTTAAGCGGAACTCCCTTCGCTTTGCCAACTTCAATGATCTCTTTGGCAGATTTTTTCATCATCCCAAAAAGATAGTCACTTTCCCTGATTTTATCGATAGAAACCCTTGTTAAACCTCCAATTCCGCTTACGGTACAGATAAACATAAATTTCTTCCAGACCTCCAATTGAATATTTTCAGGTATTGAATTATCAATTCCAGCTTTATCAAAGATCTTTTTAAGCTCCAAAATTCTACCTGACTGTGAATTATCAATTTCTCCAAAGGTGATCTTTGGATCAAAAGCCGTGTGTTTAATTTTTGCCGGTTTTTCAATAAAACTAACCACGAAACAGAGTCCGGCGAGCACATTTTTTCCAGGAAGAATTTTTAGCAATTTCTCCACATTATCGGCTCCATTCTGCAAAGGAAGAATCATCGTGTTTTCTCCAATTATCGACTTTAATTCTTTTGCCACCGCAGGAATTTGCCAGGATTTTATTCCGAGGATTATTAGATCAGGTTTTGGAACTTCGGAAATTTCTGAAGTTGCGACTTTAAGTTTCACTTTAAAATTTCCGTTGATGCTTTCAACTTCAAGTCCGTGTTTCTGGATTTGCTTTAAGTGTTCTCCTCTGGCGATCATACTTACGTTCAATCCTGCATTTGCCAGTTTTCCGCCAAAATATCCGCCAACGCCTCCAATTCCGTAAACTAAAATTTCCATAGATCTGTTTTTTCAAATTTAGGAAACTTAGGGTGATTCCGTCGCTTCGATCGGATGACCCCAAATTTAAATTATTCTATGTCACATTGAGCGCAGTCGAAATGGGACTTTCTACTTACCATGCTTCGACTGCGCTCAGCATGACAAACTACTCTGTAAAGCTTTGCGTCACCCTGAACTTGTTTCAGGTTTTGCAAGATGAGATGCTGAAACAAGTTCAGCATAACGCTTTGGTGCTTCATAGAGCTTGTCAAAATGTTTTTTCGCGAAATCATCCTTCGACAGGCTCAGCATGACAAATTAAATAAAAATAGAACCTTACCAATATTTTTAAAAGTTTAAACGTTTTAAAGATTAAGAAACCTGAACTTTCTTATTTTTACAAAAAATCTGAAGTCACTCTATGACCACATCTTTTGAAAGGTATCAGAAACGCCGACTCATATCTTCTTATTTTTCAGTAGTTATCAGTATTTCTCTGGTATTGTTCCTATTAGGAATGCTTGGTCTTTTGGTTTTGAACACCAAAAAAGTCGCCGATCATTTTAAAGAACAAATCGCTCTTACAGTATATCTAAAAGATACCGCTAAAGAAGTCGAAATTGAACAATTGAAAAAGAGTCTCGCCATGGCAGATTACACCAAGTCTACCAACTACGTTTCTAAAGAGGAAGCTGCGGAAGCCCATAGCGAGGAAATAGGCGAGGATTTTATGGAGTTTTTAGGATATAATCCTCTTCAGAATTCTATAGATGTTTATATGAATGCCGACTTTGTATCTTCAGAACAGGTAGATAAGATTGCAGCAGACCTTACCGCTAAGAATTTTGTAGACGAGGTGGTTTATGATAAACCGCTTATCGCACTCTTGAACGACAATGTTAAAAAGATCAGTTTCTGGGTGTTAATAGCCAGCGCTGTATTCACTTTTATCGCCGTATTATTGATAAACAGCAGTATTCGACTGGCCGTATATTCCAAACGCTTTATCATTAAAACCATGCAGATGGTAGGCGCCACCAAAGGTTTTATAAGACGCCCGTTTATCTGGCAAAGCGTAAAACTTGGACTTATAGGTGCAATTCTGGCATTAATAGGGATGGCTGCAGTTCTTTATTACCTGAATAAAAGTTTTACTGAACTCAATATTCTAGGAGATATAAAAATGATCGCTATTCTGTTTACCAGCATTTTCCTAATGGGAATTGTGATTACATGGATAAGTACGTATTTTGCAACTTCGCGTTTTCTTAATCTGAAAACAGATGAGTTGTATTATTAAAATCCGCTCTAAGTATTAAGCTTAAAGCTTTTCACTTACAGCTTATAACTTTGAAAAAATGAAAAAGGATAAGGAAATACAGAAAGGAGGCAGTTTTAACACCGGCTTCGTTTTCGGAAAGAAGAACTATACCTTCATGTTTATAGGGATGGGAGTGATCGCTCTGGGCTTTATTTTAATGTCTGGCGGTGGTAGCGAAGATCCGAATGAATTTAACGATGCGATCTATAACTTCCAAAGAATTCGACTGGCACCGGCTTTGGTGCTGATTGGTTTTGCCATTGAGGTCTATGCCATTTTGTTGAATCCGAATAAAAAATAAAAGGTTTGGACATATTTGATGCCATCGTCTTGGGAATTATCCAGGGACTTACCGAATTTTTACCCGTTTCTTCCAGCGGACATTTAGAATTAGGAAAAGCTATTTTGGGAGATACCAGTCTTCCTGAAGAATCCTTACTATTTACCGTAGTACTTCATTTTGCTACTGCTTTAAGCACCCTGGTGGTTTTCAGAAAAGATGTTTTTGAGATCTTTAGTGGTTTGCTGAAATTTAAATGGAATGAAGAAACTCAGTTTTCATTAAAAATCATCATTTCCATGTTACCGGCAGTAATTGTTGGTCTTCTATTTGAAGAACAACTGGAAGCTCTATTCGGCGGAAATATTCTGTTCGTTGGCTTTATGCTTTTGATTACGGCGCTTCTTCTATGGCTTGCTGATAAAGCAAAAGATACCGGTAAAAAAGTAAGTTACCGCAATGCATTTATAATTGGAGTTTCTCAAGCCATCGCCATGTTACCGGGGATTTCCCGAAGTGGGGCTACCATTTCGACTTCCGTATTATTAGGAAATGATAAAACCAAAGCTGCAAGATTTTCCTTTTTAATGGTGGTACCTTTAATTTTTGGAAAGATTGCTAAAGATCTTATGAGCGGTGAATTAATGGCAAGTTCCACAGATTTTTCTATTCTGGCAACTGGTTTTATAGCTGCTTTCCTTGCTGGCCTTGTAGCCTGTACCTGGATGATTTCACTCGTTAAAAAGAGTAAACTTTCATGGTTTGCTATTTATTGTTTTGTGGTGGGACTCGCGGCTATTATTTTTGCATATGCACAATAAGGAATTTACTCCAGAAGAATTTAAAACCGGACAGGTATTACTTTTTGATAAACCCTTGAATTGGACCTCTTTTCAAGTTGTAAACAAAGTAAGATGGTTAATTAGAAAAAGTTGCAATATCAAGAAAATCAAGGTTGGTCACGCCGGAACTTTAGATCCATTAGCGACTGGATTATTGATCATTTGCACCGGTAAATTCACTAAGACGATCCCGCAACTACAGGGACTGATCAAAGAATACACCGGTACTTTTACTTTAGGCGCTACGACTCCATCATTTGACCTGGAAACCGAAATTGACCAGAAATTCCCCACAAATCATATTACGGAAGAACTACTCAACGCAACTTCTAAGAAATTTATTGGCGAAATTGAGCAAACACCACCTGTATTCTCCGCTTTAAAGAAAGACGGAAAAAGACTTTACGAATATGCCCGGGAAGGCAAGGAAGTTGAAGTAAAGTCCAGAATGGTAGAAATTTCAGAATTTGAGATCGACTCCAAAAACTTTCCGAAGATTGATTTTAGGGTGGTTTGCAGTAAAGGGACTTATATTAGAAGTCTTGCCCACGAATTTGGTCAGGCTTTGCATAGTGGCGCTCATCTTTCAGAATTAAGGAGAACCGCTATTGGAGATTATTCCGTAGAAAAAGCGATGGATATTGAATCTTTCGAAAAATTACTACCTTCACGAGAGACTAATTAAGTCTACCGACGGTTAAACGAATATGGATTTTTTAGAGGATTTTTTCGACAGGCACAAGGCGCTTATTATCACTTCGTTGATATTTGCGATTTTGTTGCTGATTCTTTATAACTTTAATCTTGCCAATAATAATCAGGCAACTGCTGAAATGCTTGTAGATCTTGAGCAATTTAAAGCTGAAGAAGAAAAAGTACCGGATCCTGAAGAACAGGAAGAAACACCACAAAGAAATCCAAGGGATGTTCAAACGCATCAGGCATACAATCAGGATAAAAAGACTCGTGAAGCCGATTTTAAAAATCAACTAGACGAGATATTCGAAAAGAACAGTGCTGAACATGAACAAGCTGAAAATGAAGATACAGAGGGTTCTGAAGGCAATTATGCTATTAACAGGAAAAATTCAGAAGAGAGAAATAAGCGTTCAGACGGAGATGATTCTTCAGAAGGAGCTTCCCAAAAATCTGCCGCTTACGATTACAGTTCCATTTCATTCTCCTTAAAAGGAAGACGTGCGGTTAAAATTCCAAATCCCGTATATACCTGTGATACCGCCGGAAAAGTCGTGATTAATATCACTGTAGATGCCAACGGTTATGTGGTAGATTCGGCTGTTAACAAGGGCAGTTCTACCTCCACCAACGAATGTCTTACAGATCGTGCTTTAGAATATTCGGCTGGCGCAAGATTTAGTAAACTGGCAGGCAGAAATTCTCAACCCGGAACCATCACTTATCATTTTAGATCTTAATAATTATGGCAGAAATCAAACGTTGCGGCTGGTGTGAAGGCGATCCACTTTATGAAGCATATCACGATCATGAATGGGGCGTACCGGTTTTGGATGATGAAACTTTATTTGAGTTCCTCACTTTGGAGACATTTCAAGCGGGATTAAGCTGGATCACTGTTTTACGTAAACGAAACAATTTCAGAAAAGCTTTTGATAATTTCGATTATAAGAAGATTGCTCAATATAAAGATGCGAAAGTCACTGAATTAATGGGAAATGCAGGAATCATCAGAAACCAGATGAAGATCAGGGCTGCTGTGACCAATGCCAGGGAGTTTATGAAAATTCAGGATGAATTTGGCAGTTTTAGCAACTATATCTGGCAGTTTGTAGATGGCCAGCCAATTCAGAATGAGGTCGAAAATTATAAAAAAGCCCCCGCAACTACAGCACTGAGTGATAAACTAAGCAAAGATCTAAAGAAAAGAGGTTTTAAGTTCGTGGGTTCTACCGTGATCTATGCGCATATGCAGGCCACAGGTATGGTAAACGATCATCAAACAGATTGTTTTAGATATCCGGAGGTTAAAAAGCTTGGCGAAAAGATGAAAGGCTAATCAATCTGGCTATCGTAGCTCTTCTAAAACAACATATTCAAAATTCGCCATTTGTATTTCTTTAGGACCATCCGGTCCCGTTACATCTATATTGTAAGTTTCTTTTATTCTATGAGAAACCGTACAATTGGAATTAGCTTCTAAAAACTCGCAGGGAATATCATTATTAAGATAGAGCATGGTGTAGGTAGTTTCCGGATCATTCAAACGTCTTGTAGAAATCTTCGGAACACCCTTGACACCAAAACTTGACAAATTATTTATCTGAATTTTATACTCCAGAGATTCGGTTTTATTCTCTTTGTCTACTTCATGTTTAAAATACAGAAGCTCTGCAGTGATATTTGCAATTTCAGGCTGTACAAGGGTTTCATCGTCATTAGAATCGCAGGATAATATAAGGAAGGATAAGAAAATGATGATAAATATTTTAGCTCTCACGTTTTATATTTTAAGATGAAAGTAGCTAAAAAATGTATTGAAAAAACAGCCTAAATTAAAAATTTTAAAAATTCTATTCTATCAATTTCTTCAGCTCCAAGACTTTCTAAATGACTGGTGTAAATCTGGCAATCTATAAGCTTCACTCCTTCTTTTTCCAGTTTCTGAACCAATTTAATAAAGCCAAATTTCGAAGCATTACTTGCTTTAGAAAACATGCTCTCCCCGCAAAAAACTTTCTTATCTTTCAAATAAATACCATAAAGGCCTCCTACGAGCATAGAACCCTCCCAGACTTCAGTAGAAACTGCAATCCCTTCCTGATGCAATTTTAAGTAGTTCTCTTTAATCTCGGGGGTGATCCAGGTGCCATCCTGACCTTCTCTATTCACATTTCCGCAGGCTTCTATAACTTTTTCAAATTCCTGATTGAAAGTTACCTGAAATTTATCCTGATTCAGGTATGGTCGCATACTTTTGGCAATTTTTAGATTCTCGGGAAAAAGCACCATCCTGGGATCTGGCGACCACCAAAGCACCGGCTGACCTTCATTATACCATGGGAAAATGCCTTTATAATATGCCTCCATCAATCTATCGGGACTAAGATCACGGGTTACTGCCAATAGGCCGTCTTCGTCAGCGAAACTAACGGGAGGGAATTTTTCTTGTGGATTTATAAAATACAAGTGCTTCTTTTGGGATTCTAAATAATATTGTCTTATTATTTTTTTCCATTGTTGAAAAAAGTAATCAAAAAAATCTAGGCTTACGAAGATGTATCTAAATTTTTCACTCGAAGCTTAAATTTTAGGAACTCGCTATGGAAGTTAACATTCAAAAATAAATTCATTTAGCTCAAACAGCCTAAAATTTTAAGGCTCTTTCGCTTCAAATTTGTCGATAAATTTTCGATAGGCCATATTAAAAATTACCTGAATCTAAATCTACTTTTGACCTTTATAAACAAACTAAAGTCCGGTGCAAACACAACCGGACTTCAATATTTTTAAATCGAACTTCGACAAGCTCAGTTCTACATATTACTTAGAAAATGTCATCTCGAACGAATGTGAGAGATCTCAATAGATTTCTCCCGTTGGTCGAAATGACTGATAAATTCTAGAATGGAAGATCATCATAATCTTCTTCGTTCAAGTCGCTGGCTGGCTCAAACTGGTCTGGTGGCGGTACATTAGAACCTCCTGATGGCTGTTGCGCAGCAAGATTTTCAATTCTCCATCCCTGGATAGAATTGAAATATTTTGTTTCACCTTGTGGACTTACCCATTCGCGACCTCTAAGATTCACCCCAATTTTAACCGGCTGACCTACCTGAAAAGCGTCCAGAAGACTGCATTTATCCTGAACAAATTCTATCATGATATGCTGAGGATACTGCTCCTCTGTAGTCACTACCATTTCCCTTTTTTGAAAACCATTGCTTCCAAATGTTTTCGTTTCGCCAATAAGCTTAATTTTTCCCTGTACTTCCATTGTCTCGTTTATTTTGCTAATAATATTTTCCAGGCATTTTCCGGCTGATCTTTCTCAAGATAAGTCTGTGCCTGTTTATGAATTTTTTGTGTATTTCCAGTTTTTACAAGTTCAGCATCTGTAGTATTCGTTTTTAAAAACGTTTCAATTTCACCATTCTCAGGTAAAGCCTCTACATTTCCTAATTTTCCAAGATCATTTCCGGTTAACACACTGCTCGTTCTTACATCTTTCGGCATTGAATCTACTCCAATTCCCAAAGTAGACAGAGGTTTAGGTACTTCAAACATTCCCATTTTAGCACGTGTATACCAGTTCCCTCCCATTCGAGCCACCTGGTCTATTTTATGCTGATCTATAAATCCATCTTCATCAAGAATTTCCTCTTTTACATGCATTTTCACTACATGGCAAATCACCAAATTTCCTGCGCCGCCTTCAGTTCCGGTTTCAACGACCTCTTTGATCTTACATTCCAGCTGAACCGGGGATTCCGCTACGCGAAAAGGCTTTACCAGATCAGATTTTAGCATAGTCAAACCTGATTTTTCAAATTCGTTCACTCCTTCGGCATATTCTGTACTAGAAAGGGACATCTGCTGAACAATATCATAATTCACAATATTGATCACTACCTCATCTACGTTCTTAGCGTTTTCAAAAGTATGTTTAGTGGTATTGTCCCTTCCTCTTCTAGCAGGAGAAAAGATCAACACCGGTGGATTCGCACCAAAAACATTGAAAAAACTAAAAGGGGAGAGATTAGGATTTCCATCTTTATCAATAGTACTTGCAAATGCAATAGGCCTTGGACCTATGGCACCCAGAAGATATTGATGTAATTTCCCTACACTTACGTCCTTGGGTTCTATACTTAACATAGATTAATTTTTGCCAAAGATAAAGAATCGAATAAGGAATGAAAAGCAATGCATTACAATAAAAATAGTTTTAAAACGCTTATATTTATTTTGCATTAAAAGCCGGAAGCATACATGAATCTACCCGACGAACGCAGCTTTAATCGCTGGTTTATCATTATTTCCTGTTTTGTGGTCACCGCCCTGGTGCTCTGGAACACAAATATTTTTTTTCAACGCCTCAAAGAGGACGAACGGGCAAAAATGAATATTTGGGCCAAGGCGCAGGAAGAACTTAGCAACGCTCCAGAAGATGCTGACCTAAGCCTCATTTTAGAAATTTTAAATAATAACACCACTATTCCTATCATCCATACAGATGAAAATGGGGAAGTTGCCTATACTACCAACCTTGACCCGACAATTCTTGAGGATACTGATAACATAAACGCTTATCTTAAGGATTTGAAGGGAGAAAATGAGCCTATCATCATTGATCTGGGAGATGGACAGGTGCAATATTTATACTACGGAAACTCTCCTGCGCTTAATAAACTAAAGTATTACCCTATTGGACTTACTCTGATTGGATTTCTATTTATCGGAGTCGTTTATTTCTTTTATACCACGACTAAATCCAGTGAGCAAAATAAACTTTGGGCAGGGATGGCAAAGGAAACCGCACACCAAATTGGAACTCCGCTTAGTTCTTTGATAGGCTGGACTGAAATTTTGAAAACTGAAAACATCAATCCTTCCTATGTAGAGGAAATGGAAAAAGACATAGACAGACTTAGAACCATTACGGAAAGATTTTCAAAAATTGGTTCTTCCCCTAATCTTAAAGAAACCGATATTGTAGCTTCTACCAAAGAGAGTTTTGAATATTTAAAAACCAGAAGTTCCAAGCTTATAGATTTTAGTATTCGTGCTCCACGGCAGCCTATCTGGGTTATGCTAAATGAACAGCTTTACAGCTGGACCATAGAGAACCTTGTGAAAAATGCCATTGATGCGATGCGTGGGCGCGGAGAACTTCAAATTGAAATCAAACAGGATATGAAGCAGGCACATATCTATATTATTGATACTGGAAAAGGTATTGACAAGAATAAATACAAATCGATATTTGAACCAGGGCAAACCTCTAAAAAACGGGGCTGGGGCCTTGGACTTTCACTTGCCAGAAGAATTATTGAAGAATACCATAAAGGGAAGATTAAAGTTGCGAGAAGCGAAATCGGTAAGGGTACAACATTTCAGATAAGTTTAAAAAAGCTCTAGAATTCAGAGATTTTTTCTCGCATCCAATCGGGAATTGGAATCGTCTTTTTCTCCTCAAAATCGAAGCAAACCACCACATCTATTCCTTCCGCACAAAGTTCCTCTTTTTCATTTAAAATGATGTGCTTTAAACCAAAACTGGTATTTCCAATAAAATCAAGCTTTGTTTTAACAATTGCATTTCCGGGATAGTGAAGGGACTTTTTAAAATCACATTTTGTAGAAACCAACATGGTTCCCTGGTTAGAACTTTGATAAAATTCATGAATACCGGAAGCTTCCCAGAAATTAACTCTACCGCTTTGGAGATATCGCATGTATGAAATATTATTCACGTGTTCATACATATCCAGATCGCTCCAGTCTATTCTAATTTTCAGATTTAATTTGAAAGCAGAAAAATTGGTCACAGTTCAAGATTAGAATGGATAGCTTCAGCCAGATCTTTGAATTCCTGTTCGCTCATTTCCACATGATTCGAAAAGTCCATATCATTCATAGTATTCAGCGGAATTAGGTGAACATGCGTGTGCGGCACTTCTAAACCAACCACTGCCATCCCTACTCTTTTACAGGAAACAGTTTTTTCCAGTGCAATAGAGACACTCCTGGTAAAACGCATCAACTCCTGGTACATTTCTTCTTCCAGATCCCATATTTTGTTAACTTCCTTTTTTGGAATACACAAAACATGTCCTCTTACATTAGGCCTAACATCTAAAAAAGCTAAAAACTGACTGTTTTCAGCTACTTTATAAGAAGCCACTTCTCCTTTTACAATCTTTGTGAACAGTGTTGACATAATTAGGTTGATTTTTAATAAAATTAAAGAATCCTTTTCTTATTTCCGAAATTACGGATGAAAGAAAAGGATTAATTTTTAACTGAAATGAACCTGATTATTCTCTCCAGATCTCGATCACGTCAAACTTAACAGTTCCATTTGGAACTTCGATTTCGGCAGTATCCCCAACTTTCTTTCCTAGAAGACCTTTTCCTATGGGAGAATCTACTGAAATTTTTCCCGATTTAAGATCGGCTTCACTCTGTGCAACTAATTTATAGGTCATTTCTGCCCCATTCGTTTGATTTTTGATCTTCACATGAGAATGTACCAACACTTTAGAAGTATCTAATTGCGATTCATCTATTACTCGTGCATTGGCAACAACTTCTTCCATTTTAGAAATTTTCATTTCCAACAGGCCCTGAGCTTCTTTTGCGGCGTCATACTCGGCATTCTCACTCAAATCTCCTTTGTCTCTAGCCTCTCCAATTGCTTCAGAAGCTTTTGGTCGCTCTACATCTTTAAGATGATTTAATTCATCTCTAAGCTTTTTTAACCCTTCAGGGGTATAATAAGATACTTTACTCATAACTTTATCGTTTTAATATTTCGCGGCCAGTGGATTAGAGCCTCTGGAGCCGGAAAAATACCTTATAATGATTCTATTAATAATTGAATTCCTGAATGCGGAATTGCCCGGATCAAAAGTTTTTGGCTCTCCGGGTATAAACTATTGTATCATTAACTGAAAAAATCCCATTTCTAACGGGATTTCTTTAAACAAATGTAAGAAATTTAATCTTTCGGAACAATTATATTATTTTCGTTCCAACTCAATATTCTATGAAAAAATTTTTAAGCTTACTAGTTGTTTTTATTGTTATTACAGCTTGTTCCGGATCTGATGATGAAATTCGAAATAATCCAAATTTGCCCGATCTAAATTTTAGATTTCAACTGAATCTTAGTTTCCCAGAATATAATGATCTTCAATTTCCAGGAAATTCTTATGCCACTACTAACTATGGGATTAGAGGTGTGGTAATCTACAATATTAATAACTCACAATACACGGCTTTTGAACTTAGTGATCCCAATCATCCACCAAGTAACTGTTCAGGGATGACCGTTAATGGCGTAATCGCTACCTGTGGTTGTGAAGGGAATCAATATAATGTAATTACCGGAGAACTTGTAGAAGGGGATGGTCAATACACCATGAGACCTTACCGCGTACAGCGATCTGGCAACCAATTACAGGTTTTTAATTAAAAAAGCCTCCCCTTCAAAACCCTACATTTTGAAAAGGAGGCAGCTAAAATCCTTAAAGCTTTTAGAACTTTAAGGTTAAACCTAACAAAAAGTTAGTAGTGGCTTGTGGATAATACCCGGCTCCATCTAAAGTTTGTACTCCGGAAGGAATATCTTCATTAGGAACATTAAATGTGAAATAATAACCGTTGGAGACATATTTCTCATTAAAGATATTGTTCACCAGACCCGTGATGACAATTTCTTTAAAGACCCAGGGCTGTTCCCAGCTATACTGTACATTAAAATCGTTTACAAAATAGCTATCAAGTTTAGAGTTTTCTGCTTCCACATTACTCATGAATTGTTCCCCAATATATTTAGAAAGGAGATTAAGTTCTAAACCATTAATTGGCTCATAGTTAAAAATATTTCCGGCAACGATCTCCGGAGAATAAGAAATATCTGTGTTTCCATATTCCTGTAACTCTCCGTTAAAAGTTGAAACAAAATCTACGTTCTTATTCTGGCTCAAAGAAATATTAGGTCTTACTGAAAACTTATCTGAAAGCCTAACTGTTGCATCTATTTCCAGTCCTAATCTATAACTGTTCCCGCTATTCTGGCGGATAAAGGCTCCCACATCATCAATTCCACCAGTAAGCACCAATTGATTTTGATAATCCATATAATACAGATTAGTGTTTACCTGAAAATTTTGAGAATTATGCCTCCACCCCAGTTCAAAATCATTTAATTCTTCTGGCTCAGGATCTCCATTCTCATAATCATTGCGGCTAGGTTCTCTATGCGCTTTTGCGTAAGACAGGTATAGCTGGTTAAAAGGATTGATCTCATAGGTAATTCCTGCTTTCGGATTAAAAAAGCTGAAGCTATCATCATTCAAGAAACTGGATTGATCGTCCAGCATGCCGTGAGTTTCATAACTCACAGTTCTTAGCTGAAGGTCGGCATATCCGGCAAGTTTTTCAGTAATGGCGAAATTTGCTTTTCCATAGATATTGAAATCAGTTTTATCTGCCTGATTAAAATAATAGGGTTCATAAGGATCATTATTCCTGGCAAATCTTGTGTAGAGCACTTCCCCGAAATGATCGCCTTCATATCTATTCAATCCACCACCAAGCGTCACATCCCAATTGGTATTTTCATAATTTAAACTGAAGACCGTTCCGTAGAAATGATTGTCCAGCCATTTTGTACCAACAATATCAGAGGTAGTCACTTCTTCCCCTTCTGCCACGAAGGTGGGCAATCCAAATTCTGCTAAATCTGCATCTTCATTGTACTCTTCATAGTAACCCCTTCCGTAGGTATAATGAAACGCGATATTTGAAGACCAGTTGCTATTATAGTCCTGGTTCCAAAGTAGCTGATAGTGATCCTGTTTATAATTATCGGTTTGATTATCGTAGAATTTAGTATTTCCATTCTCATCGGTATAGATTCCCGCAGGATTAAAAGTCCGGTCATTTTCCAGCGTTTCTTTATCTATCCCATACCATGCCTGGTAAGTGCGTTCGCTACCACCAAAAGTCAATGCTTTAATGAGTGTATTATCATCTACAAAAGTTCCTTGCAGAAAATAAGACTTTAAATCACTGCTTGCACGATCTATATAACCATCGCTTTTAATCTTTGAAGCCCGTCCAGAAAAGGAAAAATGGTCATTAATAAGCCCGGTACTAAATTTCACCGTATGTTTAAAAGTATTGTAAGACCCTATACTATTGGCAATCTCACCTTGAGCTTCTTCTTTATAAGAATCGGTTAAAATGTTTAGGCTGGCACCAAAAGCACCTGCCCCATTGGTAGAAGTACCCACACCTCGTTGTAGCTGTAGGTTTTCTACAGATGAGGCAAAATCCCCCAAATTCACCCAAAAACTTCCCTGGCTTTCGGCATCATTATAAGGAATTCCATTTATGGTCACATTAACTCTGGTGGCATCACTACCTCGAACGCGGATTCCCGTATAACCTACCCCGGCTCCGGCATCTGTAGTAGTAACCACATTGGGCATATAACTCATCAAAACCGGGATATCCTGGCCCAGGTTTCGATCTTCGATTTCCTCATTACTAAGATTGCTGTAAGTAATAGGAGATTTCTCTGTTACCCTCACCGCAGAAAGGAAAACTTCATCTAATGATTCTTCAGCTCCCGAGAGGTCTATATTCAGCGTTTTATCTGAATCTATCACAACTCTTTTACTTTTCTGATTTCCGAAGACAAAAACCACCGTGTACGTGCCATCTTCAAGGCTCAAAGAATAATTACCATCTTCGTCGGTAAGTGTTCCTGTTCCTGTACTTTTGATGTAAACCGAAGCTTCATTTAATGGAACTCCATTTTCGGTAACGGTACCCGAAAGTTTAAATTCTTGTGCATAGGCCTGTATGGAAAGTACTAGAAGACCTACAAAAAATAATACATTTTTCATCCGTAATAAATTTTACGAATAAAAGGGGCGATTACTCTTCTTGTTTAAGTTTATAAATAAAAAAATCCTGAAGCTGCCATTTGGCAAAATCAGGAGTACATACACTGCGCTTTCACGCAATTCCCTTGGCAGCATTACCTGCCCAGGTTCATTGGGTATGATCTCAGCCCATTCGGGCACCCCTTATGAGATTACGGCGCAAATGTAAGTTGCTTTTTTAGAAATACAATACATTTGAAGAGATTTGCCATATTTGGCTTAATTTTAGATTTAAACCTGAATAATGTATAGTGCGAAACGCTCCATCACCGCAAAAGTAGTTACCGGATATGTAATTGTAGCCATTTTAGCAGCTCTTGCTGTTTGGTATGTCTATAACCAGGTAATCGATTATTCTGAAATCGCTCAATCTAACACCGAAAATAACCGCCAACTTATTCTGGTTAGCGAAATAAGCACCAATCTAAACGAATCTGAAAATACCAGTCGCCGACTTATTCAAACAGGTTCAGAAGAGGAATTAAAACTTTATAATTCCCAGATCGATACTATAAAATCCAAACTTAACAGGCTTGAAGAGATCTATCAAAATATAGATCTTGAAAATGAGGTGGACAGTATTAACAAGCTTCTGAATAAAAAAACTGAAAACTTAAAGGAACTTGTTGCCCTGAGGGATACCGATAGAAATACAAATTATTATTCTAAAGCTTTAAGTGAACTTAGAAATATTGATCAATCTTTTAAAGATTATAGTTATGAGAACAGATTCAGAAATCTTAAATCTTATCAAAAAGATATCCTGGTTAAATGGCTGGAATATTCAAAAGAAGATAATGAGGAGCGCATAACCACCCAACGTCTTGATTCTGTTGTGAAATCTGTAAAAAGGGTTTTAACAGATCTTGAATTTGCTAACAGACAATTTCAGAATGAGGTAATCCAAAAGGAGAATGAATTATTGAACAATGATCTCATCCTGAATCAACAACTTCAAAGTTTATTGGCCGAACTTGAATTAAAAGAAAGGGAGAATTCAGTAGAAAGAGCTGAAATTTTTCAAAATATGCTAAATAAAACTTCAAATATCATCTTTCTTGGAGGTTCAGTTATCCTGCTTATTATCCTCTATTTTATCATTAACATTATTGGAGATGTAACCCGAAGTCAGCGTTACAGAGTTCAGCTGGAAGAAGCAAAGGAGTTCGCTGAATCCTTACTAGCCAGTCGGGAGCAATTTATGGCCGCGATTACTCACGATCTTAGAAGTCCGCTTACCACGGTAATGGGTTATACAGATCTTATTCAGAAAACCGATCTCAATGAAAAACAGAAGCATTATTTAACCCAAATTAAAAAATCTTCAGAATTCATCCTGAGACTTGTAAACGACCTTTTAGATCTATCCAAATTAGAGGCGGGAAAAATGCTGGTTGAGAAGCTTTCTTTCAACCCAAAAAACCTTATAAAAGATACGGTAAACAATATTATTCCTGCGGAAAAGAAAAAGGATGTAAAGATCCAAATCGAAGTTTCAAAAGAAACCAATGTTCAAATACAGAGCGATCCTTTCCGGATCAAGCAAATTCTGGCAAATCTTATCTCAAACGCCTGGAAATTTACAGAAAAAGGAAGTATTCTTATCGCTGCCAAACTTCAGGAAAGTTCTACTGAAAATCATATTTTGGAGATCAGGGTGAAAGATTCAGGAATCGGAATTTCCAAGGAAATGCAAGCCAGCATTTTTGAGGAATTTTCCCAGGAGAATAGCAGTATTGAAAAGCGTTTTGGGGGTTCCGGGCTGGGGCTTGCCATCACCAAGAGACTTACCGAATTACTTGAAGGGAAAATAAAAGTAAATAGCGAACAGGGAAAAGGAAGTGAGTTTATTATTACTATTCCGGTATTAAAGCTTTCAGAAACCAGGGAAGAAGCAGAAAAAGAAGAAAATACCGAAACGATTATTGAAGAAAATAATTTACAAACTTCGGGAATGAGAGCTTTAATCGTGGATGATGAACCGGGACAGTTATCACTAACCATGGAAGTAGCGAAATCTATGGGGTTTGAAATTGAAACTGCTGAAAATGGAAAGGAAGCCCTTGATCGACTTAAAAACACTGAATTTGATCTTGTGCTAACCGATATTCAAATGCCAATTCTTGATGGTTTCCAGCTTATTAAAAACATTCGTACTAATGATGACCTTAAAGATCTTCCGGTAATCGCACTTTCAGGAAGAACAGATATCGCAAAAGACGTCTATAGACAATTAGGTTTTAACAACAAATTACTGAAACCCTATAAGCCTACTGAACTAAAGCAAAATATAGCCCAGTTACTGGAGGTAAAATATAAAGAAGAGGTGGCTTCCGAAGAATCTCACAATGGCAACCTTAAATCTGAAAATTATGACCTCAGCGACATTTATGAATTCTCTGGCCATGACGATCAGGCAATGCAAACCATTATACAGGCATTTCTCGAAGGAGCTGGCAGCAGCAGTTTAGAACTTGAAGTTGCTTACAAAGAAGGGGATATTGACAAAATGGGAAAATTAGCCCATAGAATGCTTCCTATGCTACGACAAATGAAAGCAAATGAGGTTATACCAGTCCTTATAAAAATGGAATCCAAAGAGGAAGTAAAAAAATCTGAATTTATCTATTTTCAGAAAAAACTGAAAGAATTAATGTCCAGCTTAGAAACCGATATTACAGTTTAATACCGTATTGTTTCAATTTATTATAAAGTGTTTTTCGGTCTATGGAAAGCATTCTGGCAGCTTTACTCTTATTCCCACCAGTCTTTTCCAGCGCATCCAGAATTAATTGCTCCTCGTTCTTATTCTTAAACAGGCCATAATCATTTTCATTGGTACGTGAAGAAGTTGCAATCTCATGGGGCAATACTTTTAAAGGGATAAGGTCATCCTGAGTTAAAAGTACGGCACGTTTTACCATATTCTTAAGCTCTCGAAGGTTTCCGGGCCAGTTATAGTTTTTAAAGGCATGAATAGCCTCATCTGTAAAACCAAGAATATTCTTTTCAAGATCTCCGTTTGCTTCATCTAAAAATTGATTCGCAAACAACATAAGATCTTCTTTCCTTTCCCTTAATGCAGGAACTTTAATAGAAAACTCATTTAATCTATGATAAAGGTCTTCTCTAAACTCCCCTTCTTTTACTGCTTCAGAAAGATCTTCATTGGTAGCCGTAACAACACGAATATCAACTTCTACCTCATTATTGCTACCTACAGGCTTAACTCTACGCTCTTGTAAAGCTCTTAATAATTGTACCTGAAGTTCATAGGTAAGATTTCCAATTTCGTCCAGAAACAGGGTTCCTCCATTTGCTGCTTCAAAATGTCCCGTTTTATCGTTAATTGCTCCAGTAAATGAGCCTTTAAGATGTCCGAAAAACTCACTGGAAGCGATCTCCTTCGGAATTGCTCCACAATCTACCGCTATAAAAGGAGCGGCATGCCTTTTACTCTGCAAGTGAATACTTTTAGCTATCTGTTCTTTTCCTGTACCACTTTCACCGGTCACTAAAACCGACATATTTGTAGGGGCAACTAATTCTACATAATCACTTAGCCTTCTTGAAGGCTCACTCACCCCTTTAACCAGATCAAGATTTTCTGTTAGAGGGCCCCTGTTTTTCCTGGCAGGCTTAGGTTTTGAAACCACCGGAGCTACTTCATTGGTATGCAATGCATTTTCAATGGTTTGCAGAATAGATTCTGGTCTGAAAGGTTTGGAAACATAGTCGAACGCTCCTTCTTTCATGGCATTTACAGCCATACTTATCTCTGCATAACTGGTCATTACAATAACCTGAGTAGACGGATTTTCTGCTTTTACATTCTTCAGAATCTCTAATCCATCATTATCAGGTAACCTAACATCGGTTAAGACCAGATCAAATTTATTTGATGATATTTTTTTAAAGGCTTCAGAAGCTGAATAAACAAGAGTTACCTTATAATTCCTTTTCTCAAGAAAGGTTTTTAGCATGGTACCAAATGCTACATCGTCTTCAACAACCAAAACTTTAGACATAGATCAATTTTAAAAAGCTCAACAAAGGTAATAATCTTTAAATCATTAGGTTTTAAAAGAAAGCATAAAAAAAGAGAGGTTGATGTGCAACCTCTCTTTTCTGACAATTTTGTGGTTATATAAATTGTCTAAAACTAATTCCCATTTAACAGACTTCTCAACATCTTGAAAAAATAAACAAGCAAAAAAGTGATTCTTAGTGTTAGTTTTCTGGTTGTTGTTTTCAGGATAGAACCTGAAAACAATCACTTTTTTGCGTGTTCACGGGGGTAGATTAACTACTTAACTCTTCATTGATCTGCTGTCCAGGAGTTGGTTTCTCCTAAAACGGACATCTATTCTTTAGACTCATCTAGATCATCTTCTTCAATCCAGTTACCATCCTGATCGATAAAAACCTTTTCGGTCTCACCTTTCACATCCAGTTTAAGCTTGTAAACTTTCAAATCGCCTTCGCTCTTTACCCAGGCTTCAGAAGCAACCGCTCCATTATAATCTGTCATCACAGCATCTTTCACAGCTTGCGGTAATGCCATCACTTCAACAGAAGCAAATTCTTCCTGCTCCACTTCCATTTCCATTTCAGTCTCTACCTCTACTTCTTCCACTTGTGCGTGAAGATTATTAGTAGCAAAAAACATAGCTCCAATGGTCATAATACCTAATGCAATCTTTTTCATAATTATTGTTTTATTGATCTATTTAGTTTGATCTTTTAGTTATATCAAACACAATAGAATAATTATGCCATTTTCATCAATACACCCTAAACACCTATAAAACAAAGTGATATTAAATAATACAGTATTTATTTCACAAAATATTATGTAGAAAGATGAGTATTCATTATTAATACTTGTGGAATTTAGTCCTCACCTCCATGAATTTTTTAGACTCTTTAAGTATCTCTAAATGCTGTAAAATAGAAAAGACTCCAAAAGGAGCCTTTTCAATCCGAAAATCTAAATTATAAAACAGAATAAATTAGTTAGTTGATAATCTATTCCGTTCCCAATACTAACCTACTTAATACATTGTAAAAATCGTACCACTAACCAAAATACATAGAAGAACGCCTACTTATACTGAAAAATAGCATGTTAAATTTTTCATCCTGAAATTACAGGTAGATAATTCCACAAAAAACATGTAGACCCTGCCTCATAATTGGGGAGTATTTCTACACTTTTTACTTTAAGGGATCTTTTCTATTTGCCTTAATTTCAGATTTTTTCTTTTTGGCTTTCAATCTTTTAATTTTTGAAGCCCTCGTAGGTTTTGTCTTCTTACGACGTTTAGGTTTTTTAAGTACTTCTTTAATCTCAAAAAGGAAATTTTGAGTTACAATATCTTTATTGGTGTGCTGACTCCTGGAATCCTCACTATTCATCTTAAGAATCCCTTCTTTATTGATCCTTCCCGATAACTTATTAAATATGCGTTTCTTTTCCTGATCAGAAAGCGCCTGAGAATTTTCAACATCAAAACTTAACTCTACTTTTGTTGCCGTCTTATTTGCATGCTGACCACCGGGACCGGAGCTTCGCACTGCTTTATAGTCCAGTTCAGTTAGAACGAATTCTTCATCCATATTATGAAGCCTGATGGGAGTCTTTCAATAGATCTGAAACTGTTTTAACAGGATTAAATGTTTCTACAGGAACTTCCACAAAAATGGTATTCCATTTTGCCATGCCTCCATTCCATAGACCGGGACGTTCTAGAGCCTTTAAGGCTTTTCCATACTTAGTCTTATCAGCGATAAAGCTCATTTCCTTATCTACATATCCAGGTAGATCGAAACCTTCTCCGTTATGATCTTTCAGACTACAAACGATATCTACCGGGTTAAAATGAGTTGATTCCCGCGCTGTTTTTGCCTGTTCTGGATTATCATTATCTATCTGAGCACCTTCAATAATTTGAAGTGAGATTTCTCCATTTTTATCTTTTACAAGAAAAGGACCTCCTCCGGGTTCTCCCTCGTTTTTAACCATTCCGCATACTCTTAGCGGACGATGTAATTTCTCTTTCAGATCTTCAATAAATAAATCATGATTAGATGAGCTTTTAATGAAAAGCTCCTCATTTAAAAAACGCTGAATTTCATCCAATTTTTCAGAAGGTACATTTCCTTTTTCCAGGGTTTCTAAATACTTGAAAATTTGTTGCTGAACCTTGAAAAGCTTCCCTCCTAACATCTTTTTATAATTCGCAACATTTTGCATTGCCTCTTCAGTTACCACATTGTCAATATTTTTAACAAAAACAATCTCTGCATCTAACTGATTTAGATTTTCTATCAAAGCACCATGGCCTCCGGGTCTGAAGAAGAGGTCATTCTCTTCAGTTCTAAAAAGCTCAAAATTATTATCTACCGCGATAGTATCTGTCTTAGGATCCTGATAGGAATATTCGATTTCAAATTTAACCCCGGTCTCGTTTTCTACTCTTTCCTGGATCTCTTTCCATTCTCCCTTAAATTTATCTTTATCTCCTTTTGCAACCGTAAAATGCAGTTTAGCAACTCCATTTACCTCAACATATTTCGCTGCTTCCAACAAGTGTTCTTCAAAAGCAGTGGCAGTATTCATATTATACTTATGAAATGGCACTAATCCTTTTGGAAGATTGCTTAAATACAAACCATCAGACTCCAAAATAGTCTTTACTAATATCTTATGCCTTTTATCGTTGGAAAGATCTTCATAATCTGAATGATTCTTTTTAGCTCTCTCCACAGCGTGTTCATAAAATGGCAACTGCTCCATATGATTGAAAAAACGCTGAAGATCGGCATCCTGCTTTTTATCAAGATAATCTCTTAAAGTATCATTTTCAGGATCAAATTCACCTGCAAAATTGTGCAATGCTTTGAACATTCTGGATGCCGCACCAGAAGCCGGTACAAATTTCAGGATGCTGTGATTATCTTTTTCAGCATCATAAAAACTGATCAATTCTTTTTTACCTGCTGGCTCTATCCTGCTTATTCCATTTCCTACGGTCGCAGCTTCGGTAATATTCACCTTAATATTTCCTCGCTTAAAGATCTCCACCTGCTCCTCGACTTCTTGGGTTGAAAGCCCTTTCTCTTCAATCTGCAAAATATCTTTTTGACTAAAATTCACGATCCTTATCTTTTAATAGTTGGTCAATTTTTTTCACTGCGTTATTTAAACGCTCTTCCCTGTTTCCTTTTAAAATGAAATAAGGTTTTTGATGTTTATCCAGAGTATTCTGAAATCTTTGAAACATCCCTTCACGATCGTGAGGTTTATCTCTCAAATCATCTGGTGTCCAGGGAACATCAATATACGTCAAAAAGTAGAGATGATAATGGTTGTTTAACGCATGTTTAAGAAGTTGAGGATCGCAATAGCCCTCATAATAAGCTTCGGAATATACTTTAAGTTCCAGCAAGTCTGTATCGCAAATTAGCAGGTTATCTGCTTGTTTTGAAAGTTTGTTTTCGGCTTCCATCTGCCCTTCTGCGATTGGAATAATATCTTTAGGTTCACAGATGCGTTTTTCAGTATCCCAGACTCCTTGAAGATATTCCCGCATAAATTCTTTCACCATGGGCTCCTTGTAGTGACTGGCGAGATCTTCGGAGAGAGTGGTCTTTCCCGTAGACTCAGACCCGAAAAGGACAATTTTTATGCAGGACGCAGGTCGTTGCGCAAGTTTTTCTTCCATGCTTTATAGCCGTATATCGCAATTATTGTGAATACCAAATATTGCAGACTGGTAAAGGTAAGACCTTTATAAAAGTAGAGTGGTACAGAAATAATATCTCCTATAATCCAGTAAATCCAGTTTTCGATTTTTTTCTTAGCCATTAACCACATCCCCACAAAGAAAATCGCTGTGGTTACCGTATCTATATAAGCGGTCCAGTTATTCCATTTGTCAAAATATTCGTAGACCGCAAACACAAATAATAAGGTTCCCAAAAAAATAAACACAGACTGAAATTGTTCCTTTTTAGTAGTGCTTGTAATAGGGGTATAATGCTCTGGATCTACTTTTCGGGTCCAGATATACCAACCATAGATGCTCATGGAGAAATAGTAAGCGTTGATCATCATATCTCCTAGCAATTGCCACTGCCATAACAGATACACAAAGATCAATGTGCTCACAATACCGGTTGGGTATACCAGAATATTATTTTGCTTGGAATACCAAACCGATAGAAATCCGAAGATTACCGCAATGATTTCGAGAATTATAAAAAGTGTTGGATAATCTGAATACTGACTAAAGAAATAATCAAAAATCGGCTGCATATTCGCTACGGTCAGATTTCACGATCTTTACGTACATAAGTCCGCGGTCTATCGCTTCAAATGCATTTTTGATCTCTTTATTTAACAATCCCATTACCTCATCATAATCTCCATAAACCTGGGTACTCAGTGGGTTTTCTTTCACTGTAAGTCCCGACTCTCTCATTTTTTTGATGAAATTAATGATCGCCGGTTCATAATTATCCTGAATGGGCGTAAGTGTAAGTTCTACTGATATGTTCATTGAATTCTATTTTCCAACCAAAGTTAGCCAAAACTGAATGGAATTTTAGATAATTGAGAATGAACAATTGAAAATTGATAATCCGGAGGAGATAATTAGGCTCTTCACATGGAAGAATTTCTTGAAATATGGAATTATTGAAAGGCCTTCTTCCTATAATTTCGAAGAAGTGAAGCGACTGAGAAATCTCTTTTTAAAATACAATTTCTTATAGATTTCTCCCTTTGGTCGAAATGACAAAAATTTCCAACCTTAAAGACATCCTGCGACTGCGCTCAGGATGACATACCGTAAGACCGTCATGCTGAACCTGATTCAGCATCTGTTGAGACCCTGAAACGATCCCGATAGCTATCGGGACAGGGCGACGATAAAACATTAATATATTTGCGATTATTGCAATGAGCTTGTCGAGGTGCTTTACTATTCCATGGAATGAATCCCGATCATATTGCCTTCGGTATCCTTAGCGAGACTTATAAAACCATATTCCCCAATAGACATTTTCGCCCTTTCCACCTTTCCCCCGGCATCTTTTATCCTCGATTCTTCCACACTACAATCCTCACTGAAAAAGTAAACAATAGTACTATTCTTTCCTACGTCCATTCCTTTCATATAAACCAAAGCTCCTGAAGCCTTACCCTTAGATTCCATATCCCCAGGAAACCCGAGCATTTTTATTTCCTCGTCGGTGGGATCTCCTATTTCAGATAATTCCGTTTTAAATACTTGCTCGTAAAAAGATTTGGCCCGATTAAGATCGTTTACATAGATCTCAAACCAAACGACCGGATTTTCAATATTCATAATTATTTAATTTATGGTTGATTACCATTAAATTTAAAACTAATTAATGAATTTCGAGCTTATAGGCATTTGGAAGAAGTAAAACGATTAAGGTTTTTCATGGGTATATTTTTCTTAGAGATTTTTCCCTGCGGTCTAAATGACAAAAATTTTCAACCTTTGACATCCTTCGACTGCGCTCAGGATGACAAACCGGAAGATCGTCAAGCTGAACTCGTTTCAGCATCTGTTGAGACCCTGAAACGAGTTCAGAGTGACGAATTGATTTCTCAATAATTCACGGTAAATAGAATGATGGAGTTTTTTTCATAGAAATGCCTTCGACTACGCTCGGGCTGACAAAGTATCCTCATTTCGAAGAAATGAAATGACTAAGAAATCTGTTTTCAAATTTGATAGCGTCCTCAGTTTCGACTTCGGGACCCGTAGGCGAAAGAAGCGTTAAAAAAGAATTGCTGTTTGACCAAAGGGAGTTCAATTCTTTTAGCTTCCGAGCCGTAAGGGGTGAACAAGAAAATGAAGACTAGATTTTTTGTTTCTTTTTCAGCAATGGAAAAAGAAAAGAAGGTAATTGAAGATCAACTATGAGATTGCGTCACTGCGTTCGCAATGACCGGAAAAACAATGAGCAGAAGAAGAGATTTCTCCCTGCGGTCGAAATGAACACACGAAAAGGTAGTCATGCTGAATTTGTTTCAGCATCTGTTGAGACCCTGAAACGAGTTCAGGGTGATGGATTGATTTACTAATAATTCACGGCAAATAAAATGATGTAGTTTTTTTTCATAGAAATGCCTTCGACTGCGCTCAGGCTGACAAAGTATCCTCATTTCGAAGAAATGAAATGACTAAGAAATCTGTTTTCAAATTTGATAGCGTCCTCAGTTTCGACTTCGGGACCCGTAGGCGAAAGAAGCGTTAAAAAAAAATTGCTGTTTGACCAAAGGGAGTCCAATTCTTTTAGCTTCCGAGCCGTAAGGGGTGAACAAGAAAATGAAGACTAGATTTTTTGTTTCTTTTTCAGCAACGGAAAAAGAAAAGAAGGTAATTGAAGATCAACTATGAGATTGCGTCACTGCGTTCGCAATGACCGGAAAAACAATGGGCAGAAGAAGAGATTTCTCCCTGCGGTCGAAATGACATCGTGATTTGAGTGTCATACTTAAGCTCTTTCAGCATCACAACATTAGACCCTGAAACAAGTTCAGGGTGACGAATATTTTAAGAATGAAAATCATCATTTTCAAAAGCAGTTCCAATCACCACCAGATCGGCTCCCGCATCATAGGCTAACTGAAGTTGCTGTATGCTGCGAACACCACCACCCACAATAACCGGAATATCCAATGCTGTTTTTACCGCCTGAATTATTTCAGAAGAAATTGAAAATTTCGCACCGCTTCCCGCTTCCAGATAAATAAGCTTTTTTCCTGAATACTGGCCAGCAAGTGCCGTATTTACAATTTGTTGAATATTATTTTGAGCTAACGGGATCGTATTGCTTACTTTCTGAACCGACGTTTCCTTTCCACCATCAATCAAAATATAACCTGTTGGGATGATCTCAAGATTGGTATTCCTTATCTTTTCTACAGAGCGTACCTGTTGCTCTATTAAAAATTCAGGATTTCTTCCGGAGATAAGGCTCAAAAATAGCAGAGCATCTGCATGAGAAGATATCTGACTGTGATCTCCCGGAAAAAGTATAATTGGTAATCCGCAATAATTTTTAACGATACTTACCACTTCACAAGTTCTGCCTTTTTCTACCGTACTACCGCCCACAAAAATATGCGTCGCATTTTCTGGCAATTTCTGAATGAATTGAGAAGCTTTAGTATCATCAAACTTATCGGGATCTATTAATACCGCCAGCATTTTTCGATTTTCATAAGCTGCCTGCTGAATCTCCTCCAGATAACTTTGAACTTCGATCATCAGGCTTTCGACTTAGAATTGGAAGGCTTAACATATACGCAGGTGAAATTCTCAAATTCCAGAAAATTTACATCAAACCAGTCATCGATTCCATTATAGCGAACATGAGTGGTTGTTATAAAATCATCGAAGTCAAAATCGGTTACATTAATATGTTGCAGAAAACCAACTCCGGGTTGAGCGATTAGTTTATAAACCGATTCTTTGGCACCCCACACAATGGTCAATTTTCGAATTAAAGCTTCCTCATTGGCCAGGGTATGATATTCGTCCAGCGGCGTAAATTTATGGGCAATTTTCAGGATCTTGTTTCGCTGTTTTTCGATATCAATTCCTACATCCTTATCACTGATAATAATCGCAGTAAAATTGAAAGAATGAGTTATGGATATATACTTATCATCTTTTAAATGCGGTTTCCCATCATCTCCATAATAAAGATCGTGATCTACATATCCTGCTTTAGCCATTAAATGCCTGATACTCATAAATCCACGACGATGAATTTCAGATTTCATCCCATCAACTCTTTTCTGGCAATGCTCGGTTAATTCAATTCCATCAGAGAGCCATTCAAAAGATTCTTCCACCTTCCAAATGAAGACTTTAGTATGTTCGTCAACTGTTATAGTTTTATAAAGAGGCATAAAATTTCTAAGCTTTTCCTTATTTTTGCAGTCACAAAAATTGCTAATATTCAAATATAATAATATGTCGACTAAAACAGTACCGTATACCGCTTATAAAGTAAAAGATATTGAGCTTGCTGAATACGGACGCCGGGAAATAGAACTTGCCGAAGCTGAAATGCCAGGTTTGATGGCACTTCGTAAAGAATATGGAGCATCTAAGCCTTTAAAAGGAGCGAGAATTGCGGGATGTTTGCATATGACAATTCAAACTGCGGTTCTTATTGAAACTCTTGTAGAGCTTGGAGCAAATGTTACCTGGAGTTCATGTAACATTTTTTCTACTCAAGATCATGCTGCTGCTGCTATTGCTGCTGCCGGAATTCCGGTTTACGCATGGAAAGGACTTACTGAAGAGGAATTTAACTGGTGTATCGAGCAAACACTTTTCTTCGGAGAAGATCGTAAGCCATTGAATATGATCCTTGATGATGGTGGGGATCTTACCAATATGGTGCTGGATGAATATCCAGAACTTGCTGAAGGCATCAAAGGACTTTCTGAAGAGACTACCACTGGAGTTCACAGATTGTATGAGCGCATGAAAAAAGGAACACTTCCTATGCCTGCCATCAATGTAAACGACTCGGTTACTAAATCGAAATTTGACAATAAGTACGGATGTCGTGAAAGCGCAGTAGATGCGATTCGTCGTGCTACCGATGTGATGCTTGCTGGTAAACGTGTGGTTGTTTGTGGTTATGGTGATGTTGGTAAAGGAACTGCACAATCTTTTAAAGGTGCTGGTTCTATTGTAACCGTTACTGAAATTGACCCTATTTGTGCATTACAGGCGGCGATGGATGGTTTTGAAGTGAAGCAACTTGAAACGGTGCTTCCTAAAGCAGATATCGTGATCACAACTACCGGAAATAAGGATATTGTTCGTCCAGAGCATTTTGAAGCGATGAAAGATAAGACGATCGTGGCCAATATTGGTCATTTTGACAATGAGATCGCTGTTTCCTGGTTAAATGAAAAGCACGGAGATTCTAAAGTAGAGATCAAACCTCAAGTAGATAAGTATACCATCAATGGGAAGGACATTATTCTTCTTGCTGAAGGTCGTTTAGTAAACCTTGGTTGTGCTACAGGTCACCCAAGTTTTGTAATGAGTAACTCATTTACAAACCAGACGCTGGCACAAATAGAACTTTGGAAAAATACCGATGAATATAAAAATGAAGTTTATATGCTTCCGAAGCATTTAGATGAAAAAGTAGCAAAACTTCACCTGGAAAGAATCGGTGTGGAGCTTACAGAGCTTAAACAAGACCAGGCTGAATATATCGGGGTAACGGTTGAAGGGCCTTACAAACCTGAATATTACAGATACTAAAAATAGATCTAAGACTTTAGATTTGAGATATTAGAAATAGCCCCGCATTTTGCGGGGCTATTTTATGTCTTTTTAATTCCTACCGAATCATAGACCACCACTTTTTTCCAAAGATGTTCAGACTCTTCAATGAATTTGAGATGGGCATCCTCCTTTTGATATAGATCCTGCTCTTCTTTAGATGAAAAACTTAAGATAAGCGAATAAGTAAAACTTCCATCAACTACTCCCCTGGGTGTGCCGGCAGGCACACCAATAAATTTAGTTTTGGCATATTTACTCACAGATAAGAACTTCCTCAAAGATTGCTCAAAAGCTGTGCGATCTTCAACTTTATCGGGATTATTTAACCAGAAATAAACTACATGTGTAAAGCTAGGATCAAGTTTCTTATCCATTTTTTGGGCGGTAAGACTTTGGCAGCTAATAATGATTATTACTGCGAGCAACAAGTTTCTAATTTTCATGATATTATAATTTAACTCCTATAAATATATGCAGCATTAAGTTGAAATTAAAATTTAACCCGAGAAAGAAACCATGAGCTTTAACATAAAAATCCTAAGCCATTTGTTTAAAATTACCAGGGTCAATTAGGCTCTATCCATATTTATTTAAATGAATGTAAATTGAAAGTATAATTTTCAAAAACCGGAAAGGTGAAAAAAGCCCCACATTTTGCGCGGGGCTTTTTATTTAGGCTAGTTATAGATACAAACCTTATTCAGCTTTTACCAGTTGACCTACCTGCTCCCATTCCGGATCTATATTCATGCTTACGCTTATATGAATATCTGTATCGTTTAAATTAACAGCAGTAGACGGGATTAAATTAGAACTAAGTTCATTCGGGGTTAGCTTATACATGGCTCCGGTAATAGGGTCGACCACAAGACCTATTAAACCTCCAAAAATCACATTTCCAATATACCACTCATTGAATTTTTTGGAGAGTGTAGTTTCATAAGTCTGGTAACCTTCCATTTTGATAAGCACCTGATATTTCTGATTTCGTTTAAGTTTCTTCTCCACAGGTGTTTTCCCAATCGGAATTTCATTAATGTAAACGGTAGCAGCCTTAGGTTCAGAATTAAATTTTACGGTTTGTTTGGAACCCGATACAATAGTGGCACAACTTTGAAGAACTAAGAAAGCTGCCAATGGAAGGATTTTAAATAGATTTTTCATTAGTAATTAAAATTAGGTTAGTTAATCAAGAGTTAATTGGTGTTGTGGTAGTGTCGTTACATTTCCGCTATAACGATATAAATCTAAATTTAGCCGGTAGCAACTGCTCCAGATATCTGGATTCTTTTTCTCCACCACTTTTACAATATTGGCTCCATTTTCTCTGGCACTAATCCGGGCTTGATTCATAATACTGTTGAAACTACAATCGGTAGAAAATCCTGAATCCTGAAACTTTAAACTTCCAATTTTTATCAGGCCATTTGGAAGTTGATGCTCCATATCTAATAACGCAACTTTCTCTTCAGAAGATAATTTAGGTTGTGAGTTGGTAAGATTAGATTTGATTTTGGGACTACAACTTACCAGCCCCAAAAGCAGTAAAATAAATAGTTTTTTCATTTCATAAATAATGTCTTATACTCCTACTCATAAGGCTTTTCGGTTACGCCCCGTTTAAAATGGTCACTGGACTCCAAAGACGAATTTATATCAAAAAAGCTTTCGTTTTACACGCAACAGTTAATTTTTTTGATTGCTCTTAAAGTATCATAAACTAATAAAATGACGTCATTCTGAACTTGTTTCAGAATCTCATAATATTAAAGATCACTACAGCAAATAAGACCCTGAAATTGAAGATTCGACGGAGTGAAAAAAGTTCAGGGTGACGGGATAATTATTAGAGAAAAACCGGATAGACATTAATTCTATTTTTCATTTTAAAGAGTCATTTTTAAAAGCCGAAGGATGATTTTTTTTATCTTAGTTAAGTACATCAAAAAATTAGACATGCTTAAAAAAATAATACTACCGGTTTTCATCGCTCTGAGCCTTATAGGCTGCAAAAATGAAAATTCAGAATCTTCAAAAGAAAATGATACAGCTAAGGTGAGCGCTAAATTCGACGCTATTCTCAATAATTATTATGAAGATGGTTTAAAGCTGAATCCAATTTCAGCAACCACGTCTGGTGACATGCGTTATAACGATCAATTCCCGAATTTTCTTTCTGAGGAATATGAAGATAGCTTAAGGAGTTATTATACCGAATACAGGGAGAAAGCAAATTCTATAAATGATGAAGATCTTAGTGAGACCGAAAAAATGAGCAAAGAAATTCTGCTTTGGGAATGTGACATAAACCTTGCTTCTATGGAATTTAAAAAATCTAAATACATGCCTATAGACCAGATGTGGTCTGTAAACCTGTTTATGGGTCAGTTAGCAAGTGGTGTTGGAGCACAACCATTTAAAACTGTGGAAGATTATGAAAACTGGCTAAAACGTGTGGATGGTTTTCTTACCTGGATGAATTCTGCTGAAGAGAATATGCGAGAAGGAATGGAACAGGGTTATGTTTTACCCGCTTCCCTCATTCAAAAAGTAATTCCGCAAATGAAATCTATGACCAGTTCTAATGTTGAAGATCACTTATTCTACGGACCTGTAAATAATTTTCCTGATAATTTTTCCGAAGAAGAAAAAGAAAGACTTACTGAAAGTTACAAGAAAATGGTTCAGGAAAAAGTGATTCCTGCCTATAAAAAAATGCATTCCTTTATGAAAGATGAATATCTTCCTAAAGGTCGTGAGTCTAGCGGAATTGCTGACATTCCTGATGGTGAGAAATATTATAGACACCAGATAAAGCTATACACCACGACCAATATGACTGCAGAAGAAATTCATCAGCTTGGGCTGGATGAAGTAGCGCGAATTTCAAAAGAAATGGAAAAATTAAAAGAAGAAGTTGGTTTTGAGGGCGATCTTAAATCATTTTTCAATCATGTTCGGGAGAATAAAGAGATGATGCCGTTTACAAAGCCTGAAGAGGTGATCGCGAATTTTGAAGAGATCCACGAGACTATGAAACCAAATATTGACAAATTGTTTAGTGTGACTCCAGAAACAGATTTTGAAGTTAGAAGAACTGAAGAGTTTCGTGAAAAATCTGCAAGTGCCGAATATAACCCGGGATCTTTAGACGGTACCAGGCCGGGAATTTTTTATGTTCCTATCCCGGAGGCATCGAGCTACAATATTTACAGTGATGAGTCTTTATTTTTGCATGAAGCGATTCCCGGGCACCACTACCAGGTTTCTTTAACTCAGGAAAATGAAGAACTGCCAGATTTCAGAAAAACCCTTTGGTATAGCGGTTATGGTGAAGGCTGGGCTTTATATTCTGAATCTTTAGGAAAGGCATTGGGACTTTATACAGATCCTTACCAGTATTTTGGTACGTTGGGAGCTGAAATGCATCGTGCTGTTCGTCTGGTAGTAGACACCGGTTTGCATAGCAAAGGCTGGACACGTGAGGAAGCCATTCAATATTCTTTGGAGAACGAGGCAGAACCTGAGGCTAGTGTGATCTCAGAAATTGAAAGATATATGGCTAATCCCGGGCAGGCGTTATCTTATAAAATAGGCCAGTTGAAAATTCAGGAGTTAAGAGAAAAAGCAAAATCTGAATTGGGCGACAAATTTGATATCAGGGAATATCATAAAGAAGTTCTTGAAACCGGTTGTGTTCCATTGCAATTATTGGAAAGTAAAATTGATAACTGGATTGCTGAAGCTAAATAAATTTTAAAAATATAGTAGAAAGTCCGCTTGAAACTTTAACCGTCAAGCTGAACTTGTTTCAGCTTCTTGAGATCCTGAAACAAGTTCAGGATGACAGTATTCGAAAATTTCATACACGCTTTCTATTTATAATATGGTATTCCCTTACCAAGAATAAAATCACGTTCAATCAATTTCATATTTCCGATATTTTGCAACTTAACCACTCCCTCACTTCCACGTGGAGGATCTTCCATATGATGACCAGTCAGTAAAGGATCATCATCAAAAAAATAGGCCGATAAATAATAGTACTTTCCATCAGGTTCGAGAATAAACGGATGGATATGCGCCGGATTTCTACCATCGGGATAACTTCCCGGTACCTGCGTATAAAAAGTATAACGCCCGTTTTTGTCAGTTTTTATCCAGCCTCGAATATAGCCATGTCTTTTAGCCCAACTCTCCTCTTTTCCAGTAGTGGGATAGATTCCTTCGGCATTGGTATGATGAATATAAAGCACAACATTTTCAGCAGGAGTTTTGCCATCACCTTTATATACAGTGCCGGTAATTTTCAGTTTATTTTCTGCGGAAGCAAATTCAGGAAGTGTATCTACAGCATTAAGATCTTCATCTCCATATTCCAGCACAGCTTCGCAACCTTCACATGGCCCGCCAACCAATTGATATTTCTTTTCCTGAGATTGGGCGCAGGAAAAGAACAGGAAGGAGCAGCTCAAAATGATGATTCGAAAATTCATAAGAATTTATTTATTTAAAAATACTTAAAAATTGATTATCAGTCAATTAACCCGTATTTCTAAGCCTTTAAATTGATAACTGGTGAAATCAACAGGATTTTTGACCTTTTGATCAAAAACGTAAATATCATAACTTATAATTACCTGTTTTTAAGTAAATTAGAGTATAACCAAAAATCAAAATATTATGAAATTATTAAAATTTTTACCGCTTTTCGCACTACTGTTTATATACAGTTGTAATGATGCTGAAAAGAAAGAAACCGATGATATGGACGATATGGCAGAACAGGCTGAAATTCGTGATCCTGCAGAATCAAACAAGCAATGGATAGATTCCTGGAATAGCAATGATGTCGCTACCCTGGACAGCCTTACCTCTTCTTCTGCCGTACTATATATGGAGGGAGGGAGTATGAGTAGTGATAGCATCCGGGCGTGGTATAAAAATGCAGCCCCTATGATGAAAGCACTTAAAACACAGCCTGAAGCAAACTATTCCGGAAAGGATATTGCCTATGAGGCCGGGACTTATAGTTATCAGATCAAAGGAGATAGTTTGAATAACACCTATAATGGCGCTTATACTCTAATTTGGAAAAAAACTAATAATGACTGGAAATTGCAGGTGATGAATATCACCGATAAAGCATCAGATTCAACAGCTACTGAAATGGAAGAAGAATAAATATTAAACCTGAAATATTTATTAAAAAAGAAAGCTCGTTCAAAATGAAGGAGCTTTCTTTTTATATCTAATTCAATGAAGACTGAAAATTTCGCATCATCTTATAAATACATTTAAAAACGTATTTCCGTTTCTTCCTCGAAGGGCTTTTTTCAAACCGGAATTTAATAAATTTTCCACCCGGTTCATCATTTGAAAACTGATAATTTGTACCGTCAAGAACAAATCGTGTCTTTTCAGAAAAGATAAAATCAGATACATATTTCTTTACCAACCTGCGTTTACCGGAAGAGCCTTTCATATTGTTTGGTTTTTGGTTAGGAAACATTTAAGGTACGAAAAAATAAATTGTATCTAAACTTCAAAATCAAAGTCAATTTTTTATTATCTCTTATCTCCGAAATTTTCTCAAATTCGTAGCATCATCCATGAAGTTGGATAGTGTAACTTTAAGACCAATCAAAAAATTAAAATTTCAATTATAATTCCATGAAAAAATTCATCGATAAACTCGCTTATATCCATATTCAGGACAAAAAAATTCTTATGAGTTTGAGTAAGGGGAAATCTACCTGGTATATTCCCGGTGGAAAGAGGGATAAAGATGAATCTGACACAGAAGCTTTAGAGCGAGAGGTTGAAGAAGAACTTTCTGTAAACCTTATTTCAGAAAGCTTTATTAAATATGGAGTATTTGAAGCTCAGGCTCATGGCCATCCTGAAGGAACCGTGGTGCGTATGACGTGTTATACGGCTGATTATAAGGGTATGTTGAAAGCAGCTTCTGAAATTGCAAAACTGGAATTTTTCCCATATTCCAGAAAGTCTGAAAGTTCACCTGTAGATCATCTCATTTTTGACGACCTCAAAAAGAAAGGCCTGCTCTAGGTTTTCAGGCCTATTCCAAAATTACCAATTAGTTTTAACGCTCCTTCTACATCTTCAACCAAAATAATTTTATAATTTTGGAATATTTCCAATTAAAAGGATTTATTCCAATTTATGAGTATTACTAAATCTATAATTCATCTGGATCTGGATACTTTCTTTGTTTCCGCAGAACGAAGAGAGCATCCTGAATTAAATAAAAAACCCGTTATAGTTGGCGGACTCGGAGATCGTGGCGTAGTGGCTGCCTGTAGTTATGAAACCAGAAATTTTGGAGTACACTCCGGAATGCCCATGAAGGTAGCCCGGCAGTTATGTCCGGCGGCTACGGTTATTAAAGGAAATGCCTCGATCTACACTAAATTTTCTCATGAAGTGACTGAGGTGATACGTAGTAAGGTTCCTTCTTTTGAAAAAGCCAGCGTAGATGAGTTCTATGCAGATCTTACCGGGATGGATCGTTTTTTCGGGATCAACCAGTTTGCCAAAGAACTTCAGCAAAGTATTTTAAAAGAAACCAGGTTACCTATTTCATTCGGACTTTCCCAAAATAAAATAGTTTCCAAGATCGCTACCGGGGAAGGCAAACCCTATGCTCAAAAGATCATTGATCCGGGCACCGAAAAGAATTTTCTTGCTCCGCTTCCCGTAAATAAGATCCCTATGGTGGGCAATAAAACTTTTCAGAAATTACTAAATCTTGGAATACGAAGAATTGAGACTATACAAAAAATGCCTGTGGAAGTCCTGGAAAGTGTTCTGGGAAAAAACGGGCGTACCATATGGAAAAGAGCTCACGGGATCGATAATCCTCCGATTATCCCTTTCCACGAGCGAAAATCTATCTCGACAGAACGTACTTTTAACCGCGACACCATAGATATGGTTCGGTTGCATGCAACCCTGGTGGCGATGGCTGAAAGTCTTGCTTACCAGCTGAGACGAGGAAATAAGCTAACCTCGAACGTAAGTGTGAGGATACGATATTCAGACTTTCAGACCTATAGTAAACAGGCAAAAATTTCTTATACCAGCGCCGACCATATTCTTATCCCAAAAGTAGAAGAATTGTTCAAACAGCTTTACTCGAGGCGAATGCTTATAAGACTTATCGGTGTTCGTTTTAGCGGACTCGTAGGCGGGCATTATCAGATCAATCTTTTTGATGATTCTGAAGAGATGCTCAGTCTCTATAATTCGATGGATAAAATAAAAAAACGTTTTGGGGAGCATAGTGTGATGCGTGCCGTTAGCATGGATGTAAAAACGATCGGAAGAATGGGAAATCCGTTTAACGGTGAGCCTCCGGTGGTGCTTGCGCATAGAAAGCAATAAATAGACAGTAGATTTTAGACGTTAGACTTTAGATTCTGAGATTTTTCCCGATGATTGAGACACCAAAAATGAGAATGTCACGTCCTCAGTTTCGACTTCGGGACCCGTAGGTGAGGAAAGCGTAAAAAAAGAATTGCTGTTTGACCGGAGGGAGTTCAATTCTTTTAGCTTCCGAGCCGTAACGGGTGAACAAGAAAATGAAGACTAGATTTTTTGTTTCTCCTGAGCGAAGTCGAAGGATTCATCAATGGAAAAAGAAAAGATAGAGAGCCTACCCTCCAAGGTGGAAGTATCACTCTATAGATGCTGAAACAAGTTCAGCATGACAAAAAAGAAAAATGATAACTGATAATTATTGATTGATCGTTGTACTTAAACTGCCATACATACTATTCACTCCGCTACGGCACCATGCCTACAGTAGAACTGTGTGAATTGGCGAAAAAAAACGGAGTAAAACAGCTCGCAGTTACCGATATTAATAACACCTCAGCCTGCCTGGAATTTTTAAAAATAACCAGAAGAACCAATCTCAAAGCGCTTGTAGGAATAGATTTTAGAAACGGAGCAGATCAACAATATGTGGGAATTGCCAAGAACAATACAGGCTACCGGCAATTAAACGAACATCTTTCAAATTATATTCACACCCATAAAGAATTTCCTGCTCAAGCCCCTCCTCTGCCGGACTGTTTTATTATTTATTCATTAGAAAAAGTCATCAGTCAGAAAAAAAAAGATTTTCGGGAGAATGAGTTTATAGGAATTTCCACAGAAAGCCTTCGAAAATTAAAGTTTTCAGAATATCAAAAACTAAAAGATAAGCTGGTACTGCTACAGACGGTTTCCTTCAGAAATAAGAAAGATTATAATGCGCACCGATTGCTTCGAGCCATAGACAACAATACTTTGTTAAGCAAACTTCCTAAAAGCGAACAGGGTTTTTTTCATCATCAAATGATTCCGCCAGCAGATATTGAAAAAGAATTTGAAGATTTCCCGCATATTCTCGAAAACACTCAAAATTTGATGAATCTCTGTCAGGTGAATTTTGAATTTGGCCGTGACCAGAATCGGAATTTAAAAATCGCAGGCAGAAGTGAACAGGAAGACGAAAAAAAGCTTGTTGAGTTATGTTATAAAAAACTACCTGAAAGGTATCCGGAAAAAGAAGAGAAGGTTTATGCCCGGGTAGAAAAAGAGCTGGGAGTCATTATAAGACTCGGTTTTGTTTCTTATTTTCTTATAAACCTCGACATTGTAAGTTATGCCCGCTCCCAAAATTATCCTTTTATAGGCCGTGGCAGCGGGGCAAATTCCATCGTGGCTTATATTCTTGGAATCACCAATGTGGATCCTATAGAACTGGATCTCTATTTTGAACGTTTTATAAACCCCAACCGAAGCTCACCACCAGATTTTGATATCGATTTTTCATGGAAAGACCGAAATGATGTAACTCGCTACATTTTTGAACAATATGAGCATACCGCCCTTATGGGTACGTATGTTACTTTTAAGCGTAGAGCTGTGGCAAGGGAATTAGGAAAAGTATTCGGGCTCCCCAAAGAAAATATAGATAAACTCTCACAGGGATTTTTTAATTATAAAGAACTGGATCACCTGGAAAAGCTGGTTCTAAGATACAGCAGGTTAATTGATGGTTTTCCAAATTATCTAAGTGTGCATTCCGGAGGAATCATGATTTTAAATGATTCTGTTTATAATTATGCAGGGACATTTCTTCCTCCAAAAGGTTTTAGAACTATACAGATAGACATGAATATCGCGGAAGATGTCGGTATTCATAAATTTGATATTCTAGCTCAACGCGGACTCTCCAAAATAACGGATGCTATTGAAATTATCAATCAAAATCAACCGACTGCTAAAATCAAAGATATTGAGGATATAAAGGTTTTTAAGGAAGATTCGGCGATCAATGATCTTTTGAAAACTGGTGATTGTATGGGCGTTTTCTATGTAGAATCTCCTGCCATGCGCGGGCTACTCACCAAACTACAAACTGACAATTATATGAATCTGGTTGCGGCAAGCTCAGTGATAAGACCGGGAATTTCCAGTGCCGGAATGAAAGAAGAATTTATTCGCCGGCACCGTGATCCTGAACGTAGAAAAGAAGCACATCCGGTAATGCTTAAAATTATGAAAGATACCTATGGTGTGATGGTGTACCAGGAAGATGTGATGAAGGTAGCCTTTGAATTCGCCGGACTGGATCTGGATGATGCCGATGTACTTCGGCGCGGAATGAGTGGCAAGAAAACTTCTAAAGGGCAGATGGAAAAGATTGAAGAGACTTTTCGTGAGAATTGTAAAGAGCGTGGCTACAGTGTTCAGTTGACCAACGAAGTCTGGGAACAAATCTCATCTTTTGCCGGTTATGCCTTCCCGAAAGGTCATTCTGCTTCTTATGCGGTGGAAAGCTATCAGAGTTTATATCTTAAAAAATACTTCCCGCTGGAATTTATGGTAGCGGCAATAAATAACGGTGGCGGATTTTATGATCTGCAAACCTATATTCAGGAAATAAGAAAGTGCGGAGGTGAAATTCACGCTCCCTGTATTAACGAAAGTGATCATCCCAATACAATTCATAATAAAGATGTTTACCTGGGACTGGGGTATGTTAAGGAACTGGAAGATAAGACTATCATACAAATTCTTGAAAACAGGCAGTTTTTTGGTCCTTTTAAATCTTTAGATGACTTTATAGATCGTGTAAATATTTCTATTGAACAGATAAGCCTGTTGCTCAAAGTCAATGCTTTCAGATTTACTAAATTTGACAAACATCATCTATTATGGAAAGCTTATTTCAAACTTCAGCATAATAAACCCAAAAGCAATCAGCCATTACTTTTCAAGTCAAAACACAGGGATTTTGAACTTCCGGAATTTGAATATTCAAAACTAATAGAAGCCTATGATCAAATGGAACTTCTCGGATTTCCGCTTTGTAGCCAGTTTGATTTGTTGCAAGAACCGCTAAAAAATTCTGTGGAAGCAAAAAATCTTAAAAATTATATTGGCAAGGAGGTTGAAATTTACGGTAACCTTGTAAACTCGAAAAAAACCGGTACCTCTAACGGGAAGTACATGTATTTTGGAACTTTCTATGACATAGAAGGAAATATTTTCGATATTGTACTTTTCCCTGCTGTCGCAGAAAAATACTCTCACATCCATAAAGGTATCTATCTATGTTATGGAACTGTAACTGAAGATCTAGGGTTCATTTCTATTAATGCAAAATGGATTTCCAGACAGGCAATTCAGACAGATCCTAGATTAGTGGATTCGGGTTTTAAAGTGAAAATCGCTAATTAGAAAACAATTATAATTACCATTACTCTAAAACAGTTTCGGGGTTTTATTATGTATTAAAATGAGATGCTGAAACTTCCCAGGCTTCTAGAATTAAAACACACACTTCGACTGCGCTCAGTGTACAGTACATATGTGTCTCCCAGAGAAAAATAGTAAGACAGAAGAATCATATTCCAAAGAGATTTCTCCATGCGGTCGAAATGACAAAACGAAAAGATCATCGTATTGAAATCATTTTAGAAGCTGTTGAGATCCTAAGATAAAATCAGAATGACAAATTGATTTCTCAATAATTCAAGGCAAATAAAATGATGTAGTTTTTTTTCATAGAAATGCCTTCGACTGCGCTCAGGCTGACAAAGTATCCTCATTTCGAAGAAATGAAATGACTAAGAAATCTGTTTTCAAATTTGATAGCGTCCTCAGTTTCGACTTCGGGACCCGTAGGCGAAAGAAGCGTTAAAAAAGAATTGCTGTTTGACCAAAGGGAGTTCAATTCTTTTAGCTTCCGAGCCGTAAGGGGTGAACAAGAAAATGAAGACTAGATTTTTTGTTTCTTTTTCAGCAATGGAAAAAGAAAAGAAGGTAATTGAAGATCAACTATGAGATTGCGTCACTGCGTTCGCAATGACCGGAAAAACAATGAGCAGAAGAAGAGATTTCTCCCTGCGGTCGAAATGAACACACGAAAAGGTCGTCATGCTGAATTTGTTTCAGCATCTGTTGAGACCCTGAAACGAGTTCAGAGTGACGAATTGATTTCTCAATAATTCACGGTAAATAGAATGATGTAGTTTTTTTTCATAGAAATGCCTTCGACTGCGCTCAGGCTGACAAAGTACGCTAGAAGATTAATGTACTTCGTATTTCTTAGCAATTGCATCTACACAATTAATCCCATCGATGGCGGCGGAAATAATCCCTCCGGCATAACCTGCTCCCTCTCCACATGGATAAAGGCCCTTTACTTCTAGATGCTCTAAGGTAATGGGATCCCGGGGAATCAAGACAGGTGAGGAAGTTCTGCTTTCCGGTGCGTGCAATACGGCATCATTGGTATAATAGCCTTTCAGTTTTCGTCCGAATTTTACCAGAGCTTTCCGCAATCGGCGTGCTATAAGATCTGGAAGAACCTTATGGAGATCTACACTTACGATACCAGGCTGATAAGAAGTTTTTGGAAAATCTTTCGAAATTTTACCTTTCACAAAATCTTTCATTCGTTGTGCCGGAACTTGTTGCGTTTTGCCCGCAGCTTCCCAGCAATTCTTTTCAACTAATTTTTGAAAATCGAGACATACAAAAGGATCATTCGGTTTAAAACCTGGAAGATCTGATGGTTCTATACTCACCACAATTCCCGAATTAGAATATGGATTATTGCGTTTACTTGGGCTCCAGCCATTAGTCACCACCTCCTCCTGCTCCGTGGCACAAGGCGCGATAATCCCGCCGGGACACATACAAAATGAATAAACTCCCATTCCCTCCACTTGCTCTACCAAACTATACGAGGCGGGCGGCAAATATGGATTCTCATCGTCACCATGATATTGAATATGATCTATCAATTTCTGCTGATGCTCTATTCGCACCCCCAAAGCAAAAGGCTTAGCTTCAAGCTTGATATTTTTTTCGTGCAGCAGATAGAATATATCCCTCGCCGAATGTCCTGTTGCCAGAATTACATCATCGAAAGAATGCCATTTTTCAGCATTGATCTCAATCGCCTCAATATGGTCTCCGTTTAATTTGAGATTGGTAAGTTTAGAGTTAAAATGCACCTCTCCTCCTGCCTCGATCACTGCTTCACGCATGGCGGTAATGATCTTTGGTAATTTATTGGTTCCAATATGGGGATGGGCATCCACTAGAATATCAGGATCGGCACCAAATTCTACAAACCACTCCAAAGCTTTCAAAACGTTGCCCCGTTTTTTAGATCGGGTATATAATTTCCCGTCTGAATATGTTCCGGCACCACCTTCTCCAAAACAATAATTTGATTCTGGATTTACAATTTGTTCTTTATTGATCTTCGCAAGATCGCGTCTTCTAGACTTTACATCTTTTCCTCTTTCAAAAACTATCGGTTTCAACCCAGCTTCAACCGCACGTAATGCCGCGTATAAACCAGCTGGACCTGCACCAATAATAGCAATTTCTTTAGCTTTAGAAACTTCTCCAGGTACGTAAGGCGGAATCTTAACTTTTTCTTCCTCATTTCTCCAAATTTCTATTTGAAGATTAAGTCTTACAGGTTTTTTACGTGCATCTATAGAACGTTTTCTAATTCGCCAATCTCCGATATCATCTTTCCGAAGATTTGATTTCTGAATCGCTCTATTCAATAATAAGTGATGATCATCCTGTTCATGTGGCAATGCCGTAATTTGTACCAAAGTGCTCATAGGGCGTAAAGATAGTATGTATTTTTTCTAAATATTAAATTTAAACGCTTTCAGAAAACTCAATCTTCCCTTATCTATTTCCTATAATGATATATTTGTAAAAAAAAGCATGTCTTTAAAAAAGCTATTAGAAGAAAAGGGATATCACCGTATAAAACTCAAATACACTAAAACTAATCACCTTGAGTTAGTTGCAAAAATTAACGATATAGAAGGTAATTTTATTCTTGACACTGGCGCATCCAGTACCTGCGTGGGTATTGAAGCCGTTGAGCATTTTGACTTACTTCCAGAAGATAGTGATATAAAAGCGGCAGGAGCCGGGGCTACCAATATGCTTACCCAGATCTCTCAGAAGAACCGTATAGATATTAAAAGCTGGAAAAAGAAAAAAATAGATCTTGTCCTTTTTGACCTGAAGCATGTGAATGAAGCTCTTATAAATCATAAGGCTGAAAAAGTACACGGAATTATTGGAGCAGATATTCTTAAGAAAGGGAAAGCCGTAATTGATTATAAAAACAAGGCTTTATATTTAAAATAAGGGAAAAACCCCCTTTGACTCAAGCTCTATAAAAAAGTAAATTTGAGATGTTACAATTAATCTCATAACGTTATCAAAGCAAAAGTCCTTTCACAATTCTTATACCTGGTACTAGCCTTTTTTATTTTGGGAGTACTAGCTTTGAACGTTACTTGTTTGTTGATTTTGTTTTAGTTTTTGTTAGAATAAAAAAGGGTCTGCTTTCACAGACCCTTTTTTAATTATTGTTATTGAAAACTATAGTTCCAACGATCTTTTCACATCATTATCCATCAATAATTCTTCAGGATTTTCCAGTGCTTCTTTAATAGCTACAAGAAATCCAACAGACTCTTTTCCGTCGATAATTCTGTGATCATAAGACAATGCAACATACATGATTGGTCTAATTTCTACATGACCATCTATTGCTACCGGTCTCTCCACGATATTATGCATTCCAAGAATAGCACTCTGCGGAGGATTAATAATTGGAGTTGAAAGCATCGATCCAAATACACCTCCATTGGTGATAGTGAAAGTACCTCCCGTCATTTCATCTACGGTGATCTTTCCATCACGTGCCTTTATCGCAAGACGTTTAACTTCTGATTCTACTCCTCGAAAACTTAAATTTTCAGCATTTCTAATTACCGGTACCGTTAAACCTTTAGGTCCTGAAACAGCGATACTAATATCTTTATAATCATAGCTTATCTGGTAATCTCCATCTATCATAGAGTTTACAGCAGGATACTCGTCTAAAGCACGAATTACGGCCAATGTAAAGAAAGACATAAAACCAAGGCTTACCCCGTGTTTATCTTTAAATTCTTCTTTGTATTTCTTTCTAAGTTCAAATATTGGAGACATATCTACTTCGTTAAAAGTAGTAAGCATCGCTGTATCATTCTTGGCACTTACCAAACGTTCAGCAAGTTTACGACGGAACATCGACATTTTTTTCTTCTCCTCGCCTCTTGTACCTGTTCCTGGAGTTCCCATAGAAGCTTTAGCTTCAACAGCGTCCTGCTTGGTAACACGGCCGTCCCGACCTGAACCTTTTACATCTTTGGAATCCATCCCTTTTTCATCAAGGATCTTCTTCGCTGCCGGAGAAGGACTTCCCGAAGCATACGTATCCTGTTTTTGATTTGGAGTGCTGGATTTTGAAGGAGTTTCAGTTTTAGCCTCTGCTTTATCGCTGTCTTTTTTATCTTCTTTCTTTTCCTGACGTTCCTTTTCCTCTTCTTCAGCAGATTTATCGTCTTCTTTAGCTTCTTTACCGTCTTTCTTATCTTCAGAATCATCACTTCCACCATCGCCACCTGGCTTTTCGGCTTCGGTATCAATTAGACACACTACTTCACCAACTTGTACCAAATCACCTTCTTCAGCCTTAAATGTGATAATTCCGCTTGCTTCCGCAGGAAGTTCAAGGGTAGCTTTATCACTATCAACTTCGGCAACTGCCTGATCTTTTTCAACGTAATCTCCGTCTTCTACCAGCCACTGGGCTATTTCAACTTCAGTGATGGATTCACCAGGTGAAGGAACTTTCATTTCTAAGGCCATGATTATTATCTATTTTGATTCCTGAAATTCAGGAAACTGATTCTTAATTATTTTCTTCTTCGTTTAAATTCTTATCAAAAACACTGTTGATCACACGTTCGTGACGTTTCTTGAAACGCACAGAACTACCGGCAGCAGGTGACCCGTAAAATTTACGACTGCAGACCCTGAATTTTCGTGCTTCTTCAAAATGTAATAGTAAGTGACTGTAAGCTCCCATATTACGTGGTTCTTCTTGCGCCCACACTACATCATCAGCATTTTTATATGTATCCATCAACTCTTTCATTTTTGAAATTGGTAATGGAAATAACTGTTCTATCCTAACAAGTGCCACATCTTCTCTTTCATTCTCTTCTCTATGTTTTAGAAGATCATAATAGAATTTACCTGTACAGAATACCAGTGTTTTTATCTTTTCAATATTAGCATCATGATCATCTATTACAGGCTGAAAACTTCCTGTAGCAAACTCCTCTTTGGTAGAGATCACTTTTGAATGTCTTAATAAACTTTTCGGGGTAAAGATGATCAAAGGCTTTCTAAACTTAGCCTTCATTTGTCTTCTTAGAATATGGAACATATTGGCAGGTGTAGAAACATCTGCTACATACATATTATCTTTAGCACAAAGTTGAAGAAAACGCTCCATTCTTCCTGAAGAGTGTTCTGCTCCCTGACCTTCGTAACCATGAGGCAATAACATCACCAGACCGTTTTGAAGTTTCCATTTATCTTCGGCCGCTGATATATATTGATCTATTACAATCTGAGCTCCATTCACAAAATCTCCGAACTGAGCTTCCCATATATTAAGCGTAGTTGGACTTGCCATGGAATATCCATAATCAAAACCAACAACTCCATATTCTGAAAGTGGAGAATTATAGATAAAGAAATCTCCGTCTCTTTCTTCTATGTTATTATGAAGAATGATCTCTTCTTCACTGTCTTCTACCTTTACTACCGCATGACGGTGTGAAAATGTACCCCTTTCACTATCCTGCCCGCTAATTCTAATATTATATCCTTCAGCCATCAAAGATCCATAAGCCAGATGTTCTGCCATAGACCAGTCTAACTTATTATCTTCAAAGTACATTTTTTTTCTGCCGTCTATGATCTTCTTAATCTTTCTCATAAACTTTTTCCCTTCCGGCAATTGAGAAACAGCTTCTGCAACTTTATCCAGCCTGTCAAGATCGAATGTGGTATCCACATCCTTCATCATTTCATCTTCCTGGGCACTTTCAAAGCCTTCCCACTCCTCTGCCATAAATGGCGTAATTCTGGTTGTTTCTTCTTTTCGGGAATCTTCCAGGTTTTCTTCCAGTGCCGCTTTATAAGTATCTTCTAATTCTTTTAGATATTCATCGTCTGCGACTCCTTGTTTTTTCAGCTTCTCAAAATAAATATCCCGAGCATTTTCATGCTTGGAGATAGCTTTATAAAGTTTAGGCTGAGTAAATCTTGGCTCGTCCCCTTCATTATGCCCGTATTTTCTGTAACCAAGAAGGTCAATGAATACGTCCCGCTTAAACTTCATCCTGAAATCCAATGCAAAAAGCATGGCATGTACCACAGCTTCAGCATCATCTGAATTTACATGAAGTACCGGGGAAAGGGTTACTTTCCCAACATCTGTACAATAGGTTGAACTTCTGGCATCCAGATAATTTGTTGTAAATCCAATCTGGTTATTTACTACAATATGAATGGTTCCACCGGTTTCATAACCTTCCAGCTGGGCCATTTGCACTATTTCATAAGCTATTCCCTGTCCGGCAATAGCTGCATCACCATGCACCAGGATTGGCAGTACTTTAGAATTATCACCCTTGTAACGACGATCCTGTTTCGCACGGGTAATCCCCTCTACTACCGCTCCTACCGTTTCCAGGTGAGAAGGGTTGGGAGCAATATTTATATTTATTCCTTTTCCACTATCGGTTTTTCGACAGGAAGTCCATCCCAGGTGATATTTTACGTCTCCATCAAAAATATCCTGTTCGTAATCTTTTCCGTCAAATTCACTAAAAATATCTTTAGCACTTTTTCCGAAGATATTCGTGAGGGTATTTAATCTTCCACGGTGGGCCATCCCCATCACAAATTCTTCCACACCAAATTCCGCTGCTTTCTCAATTATAGCATCAAGTCCGGGAATTAGGCTCTCTCCACCTTCCAGTGAAAAACGTTTTTGCCCAACATATTTGGTATGAAGAAAAGATTCAAAGGAAACTGCTTCGTTAAGTTTCTTTAGTATTTGTTTCTTCTGAGCATCGTCAAATTCTGGATGATTCTCATTAACGTTCAGCTTATCCTGTATCCACTGTAACTCTTCAGGCTTACGAATATACATATACTCGATCCCAATAGATTCACAGTAAATATTCTCAAGATGCCTAACGATTTCTTTTAAAGTAGTAGGCCCAATCCCAAGTATATCCCCGGCATTGAAAGTTGTTTGCAGGTCGCTTTCTTCAAGACCAAAGTTGGAAATCTCCAGCGTCGGCTCGTACTTCCTGCGTTCTCTTACAGGATTTGTTTTGGTAAACAAATGCCCTCGGGTTCTGTAACCGTCAATTAAGCGTATTACCTGAAATTCTTTAATTACGTGTGCTGGTATATCTCCTTCTGCAAAATCTACAGGAGCCTCTCCCAATACTTCTTCTGAAATGCCGTTTTCTTGCATTCCAAAGTCAAATCCCTGGAAAAAAGCCCTCCAACTGGGCTCCACACTATCAGGATGTTTTAGATATTGATCGTAAAGTTCTGCGAAATATGCAGTATGAGCAGCATTTAGAAATGAAAATCTATCCATAAAATTGAAACAAATGTTTCTTTTGTTTTAAAAACATTACAAAAATACAATTTTTAAAAAAAACAGCTTGTAGCCATTATGATAATTCTCTATTGGATTATAGGAATTTTAACACTGCTTAAAAATGAATAGGTTAACGGCTAAGATTTGGAAAAATTAAACCTGACGCTCCATGAGCATTTCTCCAAAATTGCGAAGCGGACCTTTCTTTTCTTCTGGTAACTGAATTTTTTCCAGAATTTTAAAAGCCTTATCAGTATAGACCTGAATTTCTTTCCTGGTAAGTTCTGCAGCGCCACTACTTTCGAAAAGTGACTTTACTGCCTCAATTTTCCCTGAATTTTCAATAGGAGAAATAGAATACAAATGTTCTAATTGTAACGCCTCATTCCTGGTAGCCAGTTCAAGAGTTTTTAAATATAAGAAGGTCTTTTTATTTTCAATAATATCCCCTCCCAACTGTTTTCCGAAAGTTTCAGGATCTCCAAAGGCATCCAGATAGTCATCCTGAAGCTGGAAAGCAATTCCCAATAATCTTCCATACTGGTAAATTGCTTCTTTACATGCTGTAGAAGTTTGAGCTACGATAGCTCCCATTTGCAGGGAAGCACCTACCAAAACTGCGGTTTTATACTCTATCATTTTGAGATAATTTTCTATACTCACATTATCTCGTGTCTCAAAATCGATATCGTATTGTTGCCCTTCACAAACCTCAATGGCTGTTTTAGTAAATAATTTTGACAACTCTTTAAATGTATCCCCTTCGTAGCTTTCAAATAATTGATAAGCATTTATAAGCATTGCATCTCCAGAAAGTATTCCTGTATTAATATCCCATTTTTCATGAACAGTTTCCTTCCCTCTTCTTAAAGGAGCATCATCCATAATATCGTCGTGCACCAGTGAAAAATTGTGGAATATTTCAATTGCTAAAGCAGCATCCAGCGCCTTTTTATAATTACAATCAAAAATTTCTGTGGCCATAAGCACCAAAACAGGTCTTAATCTCTTCCCTCCCTGTTCAAGAATATAAACCATCGGCTCATACAAATTAGCAGGTTCTTTGACCTTAATCTTTTCATGTAGATAATCTATAATCGCTTCTCTATACTGGGAAATGGCAAGCATGAAGTAATAAATTTTCCGCTAAAATACCATAATTGGAAGTATTTCAAATTCTATAGTCATGTTAAATAATAGTAAACTTTGGAAACTATTTTTGTTTATAAAGTTTCCTTCAACTACTTTTGCCAAAATTTTAATAAAAAAGGGTGCAGGAAAAAATATTAAATACCGCTACCGAGATGTTTCTCCAATATGGTTTTAAAAGTGTAACCATGGATGATATTGCCGAAAAACTGGGAATATCTAAGAAAACTATCTATGCGCATTATTCCACGAAAAATAAATTGGTGCAGGCCGCCGGGTCGCATTTACTGCAAAGTATTTCTGAAGGAATTAATAAGGTAAGATCAAGAAACCTCAATCCGGTGATTGAGAATTTTGAAATTAAACGCTTCGTGAATCAGCATCTGAAAGGAGAGAAAACTTCTCCCCATTTTCAATTAAAAAAATACTACCCCAAGATCTTCAACAAACTTATAGAAGAACAATTTAATGTTTTGGAGAATTGTGTTGAAGACAATATTTCTCGCGGAATAGAACTCGGTTATTACAGAAAACAAATTCATATTCCTTTTGTATGCAGAATACATTTTGTGGGAATGATGGGAATTAAGGATAAAGAAATGTTCCCTCTGGAAGAATTTAGTGAAGGGGATTTAACAGAAGAATTTCTGAATTATCACCTTCGGGCAATATGTACAGAAAAAGGAATTAAAACTTTAGAAGAATTTAAAGCAACCTCATGAGAATATCATTTAGAAAACGATTTCTATTAATACTAATAGCGGCCATGGGTGGTATTATGGCTGTAAATGCCCAGGATAGTATCTCAAATCAAGACTATAGTTTTAGTCTGGAAGAAGCTATTAGATACGGACTGGAAAACTCCTATAATTCTCAAACCGCCAGCAAAGATGTTGCTATCGCATTAAAACAGAAGTGGGAAATTATATCCCAGGGACTTCCACAAATTAGCGCCAATGCAGAATATAGAAATAATCTGGTACAACCTGTTACCCTGTTGCCTGGAGCAATAGCCGGAGGGGAACCCGGAACATTCGTTCCTGTTACTTTTGGTACCAAGCAAAACCTCACCGCTACAGCTACCTGGAACCAATTAATTTTTGATGGCTCCTATATTGTTGGTATTCAGTCTTCCAAAACCTTGCTTCAAATTACTGAAAACGCAAAAATAAAAACAGACTTAGAGGTAAAGAAAGCCATTACCGACGCTTATGGTAATGTATTGTTAGCAGAAGAAAATATTGAGATCTTAAAAAACAACCTAAAGACAGTTCAAAAAAATCTTGATGACACTCAAGTAATTTTCGAAAATGGCCTTGCTGAAGAAGAAGAAGTAGAGCAACTTAAAATTACCCAGTTAGGTTTACAGGCTAATCTCAATAATGCTGTGCGTATGGAAGATATTGCCTATGATATGCTGAAAGTAACTATGGGTATCCCGGTAGAAAATCCAATACAGGTAGAAGATGAGCTCGATCAATTAAGTATGGAAAATTTTGATCTTTTACTGCTTTCTAAAGAAATAAATGTAGAAGAAAATATAGATTATCGAATTGCTGAAGATCAGGCGAACAGCGCCGAGATTGAGGTTAAGTTAGAGAAAAGTAAGGCACTTCCAACACTTTCAGCATTTGTAAATTATGGTGCACAGGGAAACAGTGATGATTTCACTTTTTTCACCAATAACCAAACATATTTTGATCAGTCTATATTAGGGCTTAGCTTAAACGTTCCTATTTTCAGTAGCGGGATGCGAAGTGCCAGAACTGCACAAAAAGAACTGGCTTATGAGCAATCTTTATTAGAGTTGGAACAGACGAAAAACCAGGTTAAACTTAATATTCAAACAGCTAAAAATGATTATAGCTTCAGTCTTGAAAATTATGAAAACAAAAAACAAAATTTAAATCTTGCTGAACGCATTGAAAATAAAAATCAAATTAAATTTTTTGAAGGTCTGGCAACCAGCTTTGAGTTAAGTGAAGCGCAACGCCAATTATACCAGGCACAACAGGAGTACCTGCAAGCCATGCTGGATGTAATTACCCAAAAAGCCAAATTGGAAAATCTGTTAGACACTACCACCTATTCTGAAAATTATGACAATTAAAAAACACTTTAATCATATTCCCATGAAAAAGTTTCTATTTATACTTACCACATCACTTATTCTAAGCTCTTGCGGAGGTAACGATAAATCTGTAGACGCCCTAATTGAAGATGGTGATCTTAGCGCAATTAAAGAAAGAAAAACAGCCTTAAGTACTCAGCAAAGAGAATTAAAGTCTGAAATTGAGAAATTAAACAGCTACATTCAGAAAAAGGAAAAAAAGCAGGCTGCAGTATTAGTTTCTACTCAAAAATTGAATGATTCTATTTTCAAACATTTTGTGGAAGTTCAGGGTAATGTAGAAACCGATAAGAATATTATTCTTTATCCTGAATACTCCGGAGTTCTTACCGAGGTATATGTAAACGAGGGGCAGCAGGTATCCAAGGGACAGCGACTGGCGAAAATTGATGATGGAGGTCTTAGCAGTCAGGTTGCCCAGCAGGAAACGCAAACCGCTCTGGCTAAAACCACTTTTGAAAGACGTAAGCGTTTATGGGATCAAAAAATAGGTTCAGAGATCCAATTTCTGGAAGCGAAAGCCAATTATGAAGCTTCCCTGGATGCTACCAATCAGCTAAAATCACAATTAGGGAAAACCATTATTAAAGCTCCTTTTAGCGGGGTAATAGATAATGTAATTGCTGAACAGGGCCAGGTGGTAAATCAAGGGCAAACGGAAGTTATTAGGCTGGTCAACCTTAGCGATATGTATGTAAAGGCATCTTTACCAGAAAACTACTTAAACAATATAAAAGTTGGAACAGAAGTGAGTATAAACCTTGCTTCCATTGGTCAGGAATTTAAGGGCACCGTACGCCAGGTTGGGAATTATATAAATCCTGATAACAGAACCTTTGATGTAGAGATCGATATTCCAAATAAAAACGGCCAGGTAAAACCAAACCTAATCGCCACGGTAAAAGTGAATGATTATACCAGTGAAGGCGCTATTACCATTCCGGAAAACATTCTTCAGGAGAATTCTGAAGGAGAAACTATTGCCTATATATATGAAGTAAAAAGTGATTCTACCGGAGTTGCGAAAAGAGTCGTTTTAGAAATCGGACTGAATTACGGTAACGAGATCGAAGTGAAAAGTGGATTGAATGATGGTGACGTTGTTATTATTGAAGGCGCCAAAAGTGTACGTGACGGACAACTTGTTACTACCAAAAATTAGAAAATAGATTGCATTATGGGCAAGAATACTTATAAAGAATTTAGCATATCATCCTGGGCGATCGAGAATAAAATGACGGTATATGTAATTATATCCATCATTCTATTTTTAGGAGTTTACTCCTATTACACGATGCCCAGAGAATCTTTTCCTGAAATTATAGAAACTAAAATTTATGTGAGTTCTATAAATCCAGGGAACTCAGCTGAAGACGTAGAGAAATTTATTACCGAACCGCTGGAAGAAGAATTCAACAATATTGGTGGAGTACGGGAAATCAGTTCCACTACCCTTCAGGATTATTCTATGGTGATTATAGAATTTGAGGAGGATGTAGAAATTCCTACTGCCAAGCAACGGGTAAAAGATAAAGTAGACCAGGTAAAAGCTGAAACCACCTGGCCTACGCTGGATAACGGAGCTAAGGTAGAACCCAATGTATTTGACCTTAACCTTTCAGAAGAGCAACCTATTCTGAATATTAACCTTACCGGAAACTATCCTATTCAGCAACTAAAAGATTACGCAGAATATCTTCAGGATAAAATTGAATTGCTTCCCCCTATTAAAGAAGCAACCATTAGGGGAGTGGAAGATCAGGAAGTAGAGATTGCCGTAGATGTCTATAAAATGACCGCCTCCCAGGTAAGCTTCAACGACATTATAAATGCCGTACGTGGTGAGAACAATACCATTTCCGGAGGTAATGTTATAAGTAATGGTGTTCAGAAAAACATTCGAATTCTAGGCGAAATAGAAAACCCAAAAGAGCTTAGAAACGTAGTGGTGAAAACCGATGGCGGTAATATTTTTCTTAAAGACATTGCCACCATTAATTTTAAAGATCAGGATCCAACCACGTATGCCAGGGAGTACGGTAATCCCGTAGTAATGCTGGATGTAAAAAAACGTGCCGGTAAAAATATGATCGCCGCCGTAGAAAACATTAAGGAAATTGTAAAAGAAGAGCAGGAGAATTATTTGCCGGATGATCTTAATATTTCCCTGACCAATGACCAGTCTATTAAAACCCAGAACCAGGTAGACGACCTGGTAAATAATATCATTTTTGGGGTAATCCTGGTAGTATTAGTACTGATGTTTTTCCTGGGCTTTAGGAATGCATTATTCGTGGGATTTGCTATTCCGCTTTCCATGCTTATGTCGCTATTCATCCTATCCTCATTAGGCTTTACCATGAACACCATGGTACTTTTTGGTCTGGTAATGGGACTTGGAATGCTGGTAGATAATGGAATTGTGGTGGTAGAGAATGTATATTCCCTGATGAGCCAGGGGATGCCGCGTATGAAAGCTGCCAAACAGGGTATGGGTGAAATCGCCTGGCCCATTATTGCTTCCACGGCAACCACGCTGGCAGCCTTCTTTCCTTTAGGCTTATGGCCCGGATTAATTGGAAAATTCATGATTTATTTTCCGATAACCCTTTCAGTGGTATTAGGATCTTCCTTATTCGTGGCCCTAATCATCAATTCCATGCTTACTTCCAAATTCATGAAAACTGAAGAGGAGTCATTAACCAAGAAAAAACTTATACGTTGGAGTTTAATCCTTGCAGGTGTTGGGATCGTATTACTTATTACAGGATACATATTAGATGTAGCGGGACTTCGAGGAATAGGAAATTTGAGTATTCTTGCTGCAATCATGCTGTGGGTTTATAAGTATTTCCTTGCAGGAGCTGTAGATTATTTCCAGTTTAAGGCACTAAAAAGATTAGAAAATTTATATGAAGGTTTCTTAAAATATGCCCTAAAAGGAAGAAAGGCTTATGTATTCTTCTTCGGAACATTTGGCATACTTATTTTATCTTTCTTTTTAGTGGCTGTAGCGCAACCAGATGTGTTGTTTTTTCCTGAAAATGAACCAAACCAGATTATCACCTATATAGAATATCCTCAAGGAACAGATATCAAGAAAACCAACGAACTCACCAGGAAAATTGAAGAGCGAGTTTATGATGCCATTGAAAAATATCAGGACGATGATGGTTATAACTATATGGTAGAATCTGCTATTTCTCAGGTAGGTCAGGGTGCGGGGAATCCTCAAACTGATGCCGGACAAGCTAACGAGATGCCCCACAAAGGGAAAATAACCCTTTCTATGCGGGAATTTCAGAAGCGTCGAGGTGTGAAGAGTAGCGCTGTTTTGGCTGAAGTTCGGGATGCAGTAAAAGGATTTCCGGGAGCTTCGATTATTGTAGAAAAAGATGCAGCAGGTCCACCAACCGGCTATCCAATTAATATTGAATTAAGCGGAGACAATTATGAAGATATGTTGCGCGAAGCTGAAAGCATGCGAAACTTTATAGAAGGACTGAATATCGCCGGGATAGAAGAGCTAAAAATAGACGTAAATAAATCTAAACCGGAGATGGATGTTCAGGTAGATCGTGGAAAAGCAGGTCAGTTGGGGATTTCTACTTCAACAATTGGTCAAACTCTAAGAAGATCTATCTATGGAGAAGAAATTTCCACTTATAAAGAAGGAGATGATGATTATCCAATAAATGTTCGATTTGCAGATAAATACCGATACGATGAAAGTGCAATTTTCAATCAGCCGGTAACTTTCAGGAATAATAACGGGAAGCTAATACAGGTGCCTATTTCGTCATTAATCACCAAAAGCAACACTTCTTCTTTTAGTTCTATTAAACGAAAAGACCTTAAAAGGATCATTACTGTTTATTCTAATGTTTTGGGTGGATACAATCCTACCGAGATTGTAAATGAATTGAAAGATGAATTACAAAATTATGAAACTCCATCAGGTATAAATTATTCATTTACCGGTGAACAGGAAGAACAGGCAGATAATATGAGTTTCCTTCTTATGGCGCTATTTTATGCTATGGGAGGTATTCTACTAATTCTCGTGGCACAATTCAATTCCATCTCCAAACCTATAATTATCCTAATGGCGATTGTTTTAAGTTTGGCGGGGGTATTTTTAGGACTGGTAATATTCGGAATGGATTTCGTGGTGATTATGACCATGATGGGTATTATCTCCCTCGCAGGAATTGTAGTAAATAATGCCATTGTACTTATTGACTACACCCAGATCCTTATCGACCGTAGAAAGGAAGAAAAAGGTATGGAGGAAGATGAGTATCTAAGTCGCAAGGAATATTTTGAACTGGTTGCTGCAGGTGGTAGATCTCGTTTGAGACCGGTATTACTAACCGCTATTACCACAGTGTTAGGTTTAATCCCCCTGGCAGTAGGTTTAAATATTGATTTCTTTGGTCTGTTTACAGATTACGACCCGGGGATTTATATTGGAGGTGATAATGTGATTTTCTGGGGACCATTGGCCTGGACCGTAATCTTCGGGCTGATCTTCGCAACCTTCTTAACACTGGTAATTATCCCTATCATGTTCTATTTAGTTAATAGGGCCAAAATTAAATTCAGGGAAAAACGTGAATCCCGAAATAGAAAAAAAGAAGAAGAAAAAAGAAAAGAAAAAGAACTGGCAAATGCCTAAATAAAAAACCCCGAAGAAATTCTTCGGGGTTTTTTATTTATATATCTTTTTAATCATTTTCGATCTACTAAAAGACTCTCGCTTTTCCAACTATTTACAGAAGCTATTACGCTATTTTCGTAGTCCACTTCGGTAAGTTTAGTTTCAGACCAAAAAAACCATTTCCCGTCCTTTTTGCCATTCTTGTAGTTCGCGATGGCTGTCTTCTTACCGTCTTGGTTGTAAGAAACCCACTCTCCGTGGAGTCTGCCATCCTTGTACGTACCTTCCTGTCTAATACTTCCATCTTCATAATAAAACGTTCCTTTAATTAAATTTCCCTGTTCTTCAAAAACAGGTTTTAGCTCTGTATCTTGTGCTATAGCAACTCCTCCCATGAGGAAAGCCACTGCCAAAACTGTATTTTTAATTCTCTTCATAGCTCATTTCATTTAACGTTAACATTACAAATATAAAGAAAGTTTACAAAAAATCAATATTCACGTAACATTAAGTTAACATTGGAGCTTCTGTAAATTGATTTACAGTAGATTAAATTTCAATTTTAATTTAACATTGAAATAAAATCAATTAATTTTTAAGCAGGAAAGGCTCAGTAAAAGTGTATAACTTCTTACTTTTGCACCCATTCTAAATTTGAAGGATAACATGTACAGAAGTCATACCTGCGGTGAACTTAATGCTCAACAAATTGGTAACAAAGTAACCCTCTCCGGATGGGTTCAAAAAGTAAGAAACAAAGGGTTTATGATCTGGGTAGATCTGCGTGATCGCTACGGTTTAACTCAGTTGATATTTGACGAGGAACGTTCTTCAAAAAAACTTATGGATAAGGCCGGAAGTCTCGCCCGAGAATTTGTTATTCAGGTGGAAGGAACGGTAATTGAAAGGGAGTCCAAAAACCCCAATATCGCCACCGGTGAGATCGAAGTTCTTGTAGAAGATTTTAAAATATTAAATTCTTCCAAAACCCCTCCTTTTACTATTGAAGATGACACCGATGGTGGAGAGGATCTTAGAATGAAATACCGCTATCTGGATATTCGTCGGAATCCGGTAAAGAATAAATTGATGTTCCGCCACCAGGTAGGCATGAAAGTAAGAAATTTTCTTTCCAATGAAGGTTTCATTGAAATCGAAACTCCATATTTAATAAAATCTACTCCTGAAGGTGCTCGTGACTTTGTAGTGCCGAGCAGGATGAATGAAGGTCAGTTTTATGCCCTTCCTCAATCTCCTCAAACCTTCAAACAATTGCTGATGGTGGGTGGTATGGATAAGTATTTTCAGATTGTAAAATGTTTCCGGGATGAAGATCTTAGAGCAGACAGACAACCTGAATTCACACAGATAGACTGCGAAATGGCCTTTGTAGACCAGGAAGATATTTTAAACATTTTTGAAAGTCTTACCAGGCATTTACTAAAAGATATCAAAGGTGTTGATGTGGCAGAATTCCCAAGAATGACCTACGATGATGCCATGAAAAAATATGGAAATGACAAACCGGATATTCGTTTCGGGATGGAGTTTGCAGAATTGGATGATATCGCTAAAAATAAAGGCTTCAATGTATTCGATCAGCAGGAATTGGTGGTGGGAATTGCTGTTCCCGGAGCTGCCAGTTTTACCAGAAAAGAAATAGACAAACTTATTTCCTGGGTTAAAAGACCACAGGTTGGTGCTAACGGACTCGTTTGGGCGAAATATAATGAAGATGGAACTCTAAAGTCATCGGTAGATAAATTCTACTCCCAGGATGCTTTGAAAAATTGGGCGGAAGCCACCGGCGCAAAACCTGGCAATCTTATTTTGGTAATGGCAGGTGATGCCGCAAAAACAAGAACTCAGCTGAGCGCTCTTAGAATGCATTTAGGAAATGAGCTTGGACTAAGAAAAGCTGATGAATTTGCTCCACTATGGGTGGTAGATTTTCCACTTTTAGAATGGGATGAAGAAACTGAAAGGTTCCATGCGATGCACCATCCTTTTACCTCTCCAAAGAAAGAAGACTTTGCACTGCTGGAATCAGAACCTGGAAAAGTTAGAGCAAACGCCTATGATCTTGTGCTGAACGGGAATGAAATTGGTGGAGGCTCTATAAGAATTCACGATAAGGAAACTCAATCTCAAATGTTCAAATATCTTGGATTTACTCCAGAAGAAGCAAAAGAACAATTCGGATTCCTGATGGATGCGTTTCAGTATGGAGCACCTCCACACGGAGGAATCGCTTTTGGATTTGACAGGCTGGTTGCCATTCTTGGTGGTCAGGAAAGTATCAGGGATTTTATAGCTTTCCCTAAAAACAATTCCGGTAGGGATGTGATGATAGATGCTCCGGCAAAACTTGACGAACAACAACTTAGCGACTTACATCTTCGCTTGAAATTATAAAATATCAAGACTGTTTAAAATAGTCTTAATTTCGTCACCCTGAACTTGTTTCAGCTTATATTTTGTTATTTGAACATCATATTAAATCCTGCAACAAGTTCAGGATGACGTTTAATCAGACCTTTAAATAATCTATTTTTATATTCACAAGCTAATTATCAAAGTGTGGCAAAATTCAGAAATTCCTTGCTTCATAAGTTTTTGAACTGGAAATCCAGAAACCTTTCTCATCGCCAGTTTTTGATGTTCTTAAGTGCGGTTATTGGGTTTGTAGCCGGAATTTTTGCTGTGATCATTAAAAACCTTACGCACTTAATTCAGTCTTTACTGGAAGGAGAGTTCATCGTAAGATATCACGATGCTTTCTACTTTATATTCCCGGTAATTGGTTTATTACTGGTTTACCTCATCGTAAAATTCATTTTAAAACGAAAAGTAGGTCACGGGATTCCAACCACCTTGTATGCAATTTCAAGGCAAAAAGGAATCATGAAGAGGTATCAAATGTACGCTTCCTTAATAACCGCTCCAATTACTGTTGGTTTTGGTGGATCTGTAGGTTTAGAAGGGCCAACGGTGGCTACCGGTGCTTCCCTGGGGTCTAATATTTCCAGGATATTTCAGATGAATCAGGCCTCGCGTACTTTGCTAATTGGCTGTGCGGCTGCCGGAGCTATGTCTTCCATTTTTAAAGCTCCAATTGCTGCAATTATTTTTGCAATAGAAGTATTTAGCCTGGATCTTACCCTGGCCTCCCTTTTACCACTTCTATTAGCATCGGTCTCGGCAATTTTAACTTCCTATTTTTTCTTCGGAAGTGAGATCATTTTACCCTTTAAACTGGAAGATGCTTTTATAATTTCTGAAGTTCCATACTATATATTACTTGGAATTTTGGCTTCTGTTTGTTCCATTTATTTCTCTAAAATCTATTTTGGATCAACGAAACTTTTGGCAAAAATATCCTCCCCTTTTGTCCGGCTCATTATGGCAGGACTTGGATTAGGAACCCTTATTTATTTTATTCCGCCATTATACGGAGAAGGTTATAATGTAATTAATAATCTCCTCCAGGAAAATTACTTAGAAGCTCTGGGCACGAATTTATTTAATGCTTACCTGGAAAATATTTGGGTGGTTATTATTCTTTTAGCGGGTCTTGTGATTTTTAAAATTATCGCCTCTTCGCTAACCTTTAGCGCGGGAGGTGTTGGAGGTATATTTGCCCCGGTATTGTTTATGGGAAGTGCCATGGGACATTGTTTTGCCTTAATAATTAACAATCTGGGCATCTTCAAGCACCAGATCTCCGTTAGTAATTTTACGCTGGTAGGTATGGCCGGTTTAATGGCCGGTGTGCTCCATGCTCCCTTAACCGCAATTTTTCTTATAGCTGAACTTACCCATGGTTATGAACTTTTTATTCCCTTAATGATCACGGCAGCCATCTCTTTTATGATCACTTCTAAATTTCAACCGCACTCGGTTTATACGATGGAACTGGCTCAACGGGGAGACCTGCTTACTCATGATAAAGATCAAACCGTTTTAACTCTAATGAATATTTCGCAGGTGATAGAAAAGAACTTTATTCCGTTAGAAATAGATATGAATTTGGGAGATGTAATTCATCAGGGAGTTGTAAAATCTTCCCGCAATATTTTTCCTGTGGTGGACGAAAATCGTAAATTCATGGGTATAATCCTGCTGGACGATATTCGGTCTATCATGTTCAATGAAAAACTATATAACGAAGTAAAGGTTCAGGATATCATGCAACAGGCACCCGAAATTATAGATATTGAAAATGATAGAATGCAAGCCATTATGAAGAAATTTCAGGATAGCAATGCCTGGAATTTACCGGTAGTAGAAAAAGGAAAATATATAGGCTTTATTTCAAAGTCTAAACTCCTAACCGCCTACCGACAGAAATTGATAGAAGTAACCGTCTGATAATAAAAATGCAGAAATCAGTAGTTAAGTGCATATAATTTTAAAGTTATAAAATACTAATTACTAATAATACAAAATAATTCTATTGTCAGTTCAAGCGCAGTCGAGAACTATTGATCAGTTAAATTTAGGTTTCGACTGCGCTCAACCTGACATTTACAGATCTATTAAATATTTGAATATGAAACTATTTATGAAAATACTGGGAATCGCGATTTTAATAGCCATCGGTGTTGGTTTCTATTTTCGGCTTCATGATGATTTCCTAACCGGTGACAGAATCATTGGAATTGCTGTGCTGGTAAGTGCATTTATACTCATGCCTATATTCTTAGTAGTACGTTGGAGAGGCAAAAAATTAAAGGATTATACTCTGTCTGAAGAGAATATGAAAAAAATGCGAGAGAATGGAATTGATTAAATTACAGCAAAAATTTATAAAAAATTCTGATTTTCAACGGATTCTAAAATTTTATCTATTATGTTTGTTCTTTATTAATTATTATTTTTTATGCAAGGCACAGTAAAATTTTTCAATGAATCTAAAGGTTATGGATTCATTACCAACGACGACACCAAAAGAGACATTTTCGTACACATCACTGGTTTAAACGGTGAAACTCTCCAGGAAGGGGATAGAGTTGAATACGAAGAAACAGAAGGAAAAAAGGGAGTGAACGCTACAGAAGTACGCGTGATCGAATAATATATTTTTTTCTGATTAGAACAGTAAAAGCCGCTTTTCAGCGGCTTTTCTTATTTTTAATCCTGTGTTTTTAAAGATTTTCCAACTCCTTCAAGCATAGTAGTAGTTAATTTGTCAAGATTAAATTCATGTTTCCATCCCCAGTCTTCTCTTGCAGTTGTATCATCTATACTGGATGGCCATGATTCAGCAATTTCCTGTCTAAAATCAGGATCATAAGAGATCTTAAAACCATTAATATGCTTTTTGATCTCACTAGCTAAAATTTCAGGAGTGAAGCTCATCGCAGCTAGATTATAAGATGATCTCACTTTTATTTTTTCAGCAGGTGCTTCCATAATATCCACCGTAGCTTTTATAGCATCGTCCATATACATCATCGGCAAAGCTGCATCTTCAGCAAGAAAACTAGTATATGATGAATTTTTCAGTGCTTCATGAAAAATCTCGATGGCATAATCTGTAGTTCCCCCTCCAGGAAGCGTTCTATAACTAATAATTCCAGGATATCGTATACTTCTTACATCTACACCAAATTTATTAAAATAGTATTCACACCAACGCTCACCGGTTTGCTTACTTATTCCATACACAGTAGTTGGCTCCATGATTGTAGTTTGGGGAGTATCGTCCTTTGGAGTTGTGGGTCCAAAAACCGCAATGCTGGAAGGCCAGAACACCTTTTCAATTATTCCTTCTTTTGCAATATTCAGGATATGAAATAGGGAATCCATATTTAGATCCCATGCTTTCATAGGAGCTTTTTCAGCAGTAGCGCTAAGCATCGCAGCCATGAGGTAAACTTCTTTCACCTCATAATCCTGTATTATCTTTCTAATATGAGGTTCATCAGTAGCATTCAGGGTTTCAAAAGGACCAGATTCCATCAGTTCTTTTGCACCTTCTCTAATATCACTGGCGATCACCTGGTCATTCCCATGTATCTCTCTCAATTTCAACGTTAGCTCAGTACCAATTTGTCCGCAGGCACCAATTATCAAAATCCTTCCGGCCATAAATTAAATTTTTTGCAAATATATTTAATTATACAGAGGAATTCGTAATCTTAGTATTTTCTTGACGTTCATTATTGGCGATTCTTCAATAATTTTTAAATCTGTAAATAATGAATAACTTTGTAATCCTTTGAAATTCTTTTTATGAAAAACCTGATCTATTTTATCCTTATACTAGCAGTAGTATCTTGTAAAACTGAACAAAACGGTGAAAATTCAATAAAAAATGAAATGGATACCACCGCCTTCCAAAAGAAAATGAAAATAGAAAAAACACCTCTTACTCTCGAACCTGAAGCCAGGAAATATGCCCTTAACTGGGTAGAATTTATAACCGCTCAAAACGAAGTAAGAAGACTTGAAAATTCAACTATAAATGAGGTAATGAATAGTGCTCCGGCTATTGCTCAAATAATGGAGTCTTTAAAAAACTCTGTACCGGATAGCCTCAAATCGGTTGCTGTGGAGTCCAGGTTAAATGTGGTGAATACAAAGGCACAGCTTTTAAAGCAATATTCAGGAAAGCAGGAGCCGGATGCAGGGGATATTTCACAGACTACGGAAGAACTGCATTTAGAATTTACCAATTTAAAACTTCAGATGAACGAAATTTTCCTGAAGTCACTGGAAGAATTCGAAAAAGAGCTTGATGAATTTGAAAAAATGGAAAGAGAACAAGATTCAATTTCTGCTGATTCCATAACTACCCAAAATTAATTTTGAAAACCTAAGCATGAAAAAATCATTATTCATAGCGTTTCTTCTTCTCACAGTTTTTTCCTGGAATAGTCTGAATGCACAGGTTAAAAACACCGAAGAAAATATTAAAGCCGTAAAAAGACAAATTAATAAAACCATAGGAAGTTGGCATAAAGCGGCAGCCTCAGCAAAATTTGAAGATTACTTTGAATTGATGACTGAGGATGCCATATTTATTGGAACCGACGCTACCGAAAACTGGACCTTACCTGAATTCAAAAAATTCTCTAAACCGTATTTTGATGCCGGAAAAGCCTGGAGTTTCTCAACTCTTGAAAGAAATCTTTATGTACATGAAAATATAATGCTTGCCTGGTTCGATGAACTTTTGGACACACAAATGGGTATTTGTCGAGGTTCGGGAGTATTGATGAAAGAGGATGGAAAATGGAAGATTCATCATTATGTTCTTTCCATCGCCATTCCAAATGAAAATGTAGACGAAATCACAGCAATCAAAAAAGAGTTTGACACTAAATTAATCTCAAAGCTCACGAAGAACTGAGCTTCTGCATTCCCGAACTCTTAAAAAATTTCTCAAAAACTAATATGAAATATTGTTAGTTTTTTGAATTACAAATGCTTAAAACTAATAATCTGCTAATAAATCCTTTGATTTTTTAGCAGATTTTTTACTTTAGCCGGCATATTTATAATTATTCAATAAAACGATGAAGAAAATAAACAAATTTCTGCTTTTGTCATTGGTTGGCACCGGACTTTTTACAGCCTGTAATGATGATGATAAAAAGGCAGAGGAAAAGGATGAAGAGGTCCATGGTATTAACCTTGCCTATATGGATACGACCACAACTCCAAAAGAAGATTTTTTCCGCTATGTGAACGGAACCTGGCTGGATAGTACCGAAATTCCAAATGATCGTACTCGTTGGGGAAGTTTTGACGAATTGCGCCAGAGAACAGATGAAGATGCCCTGGCCCTTCTTGGAGAAACAGCTGAAAGTGATAGCCTTGATGGATCTACAGATTCAGGTAAAGCAGTTTTTCTTTACAAAAGTATCATGGATACCGTTTCCAGAAATGAACAAGGTGTTGAACCAGTAAAGCCATATTTGGCAAAAATAGACGCTATCCAGTCTAAAGAAGATCTTCAGGATTTCCTGGTTGAAATGAGTGAATATGGAAGCGCAGGATTCTTTTCATTTGGTGTAGGAGCCGATAGTAAGAATTCAGATATGAATGCTGCTTATCTTAATCCGTCTGGTTTAGGCCTTCCTGAGAGAGATTATTATCTAACTCAGGATTCAGATTCTAAAGATAAGAGGGAAAAGTACAAAGCTTATATCGCTGATATGCTTCAGTATATAGATTATTCTGAAGAAGAAGCTTCGAAAGCTGCCGAAACTATTCTGGCTTTTGAAACGAAACTGGCAGAACCCCGTTTAGATAAAGTTGAGCGTCGCGATGCTAGAAAAACGTACAATCCAATGACCGTTGCCGAATTACAGAAAACAGTTCCGGCAATGCAGTGGAATGCCTATTTTGAAGGTATTGGTGCTAAAAAGCTTGATACTATCATCGTTTCTCAGCCAAAATACATGAAAGCACTTCAGGGAATTCTTGCTGAAAATTCAGTAGAAGACTGGAAAACGTATTTAAAATGGGATCTTTTCAATAGCGCTGCTCCATCCCTAACTACAGACCTTGAACGTGAATCATGGGAATTTTACAGTAAAACTCTAAGAGGTGCTAAAGAACAAAGACCTCGAGATGAAAGAGCCCTTGGAAGCATCAATGGAGTTCTTGGAGAAGCTCTTGGTAAATTATATGTTGAAAAACACTTCCCTCCACAGGCCAAAGAAAAAGCTCAGGAAATGGTGGCTAATATTTTGAAGGCTTATGAAAACAGAATCAACAATTTGAGCTGGATGAGCGAGGACACTAAAAAGAAAGCACTTGAAAAATTAAGTACTTTTAATGTGAAAATTGGCTATCCTGATGAGTGGAAAGATTACAGTGAGTTGGAGATTGTAGCTCCTGCTGACGGAGGATCTTATTTTCAGAATATGCTGAATGCTCAAAAATGGAGAGTTGCCGAAAATATGGCAGATCTTGGTGAGCCAGTAGATAAAACCGAATGGTTTATGTCTCCACAAACGGTAAATGCCTATTATAACCCTCGTTATAATGAGATTGTATTCCCTGCGGCTATTCTACAACCCCCTTTCTATGACTATAAGGCTGACGCAGCTGTAAATTACGGCGGAATTGGAGCTGTAATTGGTCATGAAATCTCTCACGGATTTGATGATAGCGGTGCTCGTTTTGATGCTGAAGGTAACTTAAACAACTGGTGGACAGATAAAGATCTTGAGCAATTCGAAGGTCTTGGTAATGATCTTGCTGAGCAATACAGCGCTATTGAAGTGATGGACAGTGTTTATATCAACGGGAAGTTTACCCTTGGGGAAAACATTGGTGACCTTGGTGGTGTAAATGCTGCATATGACGGACTTCAGCTTCACTTGAAAGACAATGAAAATCCTGGAAAAATTGATGGATTTTCTCCGGAACAACGTTTCTTCCTTTCTTGGGCTACCGTATGGCGTACTAAAATGCGTGATGAAGCCATGAGAAACAGGATAAAAACTGATTCACATTCTCCAGGAATGTACAGAGCATATGTACCGCTTCAAAATATTGATGCATGGTATGATGCTTTCGCTATTGAAGAAGGTGATGCGATGTATGTAAAACCAGAAGAAAGAGTTAGAATCTGGTAGATTTTAGTATATCAAATAAAAAAGGCTGGTCTACGACCGGCCTTTTTTATTTTCTATCCCTCAATTCAATAATTAAGTAATACCATTCTAAAACCTATAAATTTAAGATACGTGATGCTGAACTCGTTTCAGCATCTCGCTATCGTATGAGTCTCCTGAGATAAATTATTTTTCATCTAAGAGTGATGCTAACACTTTTATTAGCCACTAATGCACGAATATTTTAGTAAAGTATAAGGCCAATAAGTAATAGCATATTATAAAAACTGATTACGAAGAACATAAAAACCATTCTATTGTAAGTTCGAGTATAGTCGGGAACTATTAGTCGTATACATCCGGATTTCGACTTCGCTCGACCTGATACCCCAATTAAATTATCATAATAACGGAGTCAGGTATTCATTAAAAATAAAAAAACGCATCCTGAATATGTTCGATTTTCGTTCCGGCTTTGTTTTTAATAATCGCTATAATATCAAACCTTACTTCAACATCTAGTTCTCCCTCCTCTACATAATGATTTACCGCTTTTACCAGTTGCTGGATCTGTTTGGGTTTTACAAAATCCTGTGGATTCCCAAATTCAGGAGTACTCCTGGTTTTTACCTCAGCTGCAATTAAAGTATTTCCTCTTTTAGCAATAATATCAACTTCTGCCTTTTGATAACGATAGTTCAATTCAAGGATTTCATATTCCTTTAATCGTAAATATTCTACGGCCAGCTCCTCCCCTTTTTTACCAAGTTCGTTATGCTCTGCCATAAATTGTGTTCTTAGATAGCGTAATTGATCATTATGGAACCTACTTTGAGGTCTAATGCTTCAATTTCTTCAAGAGTAGCTTCAATAATCTTATCGCCATAAAATTTATTGGAAAGTTCATTTCCTGGTTTTAGAAAAACTCTGAGTCCGCTTTTCTCCAGTTTTCCTCCGTTCCAGTCTACTGCTCCACTATAATCCCATCCAAATCCATAAAAGGAGATCTTTTTCCCGTTCATTTTATTAAGATCATCATAAGAAGTTCCAATTTCAACTCCGGTTTCAGACTTCCATTTGCCATTTTGAGCATATCTCAAATCATGAATTTTCGTTCTTTCCTGATCCTGCCAGGTAATATGAAGTTCGTTCACAGTTCCAGGATATAAAATTGTAAAAGGTCTTTCCTCGGTACCTTCTTCAAACATATCGGCTCCTTCTTCTATATTTGCATCAGGATAGTTCCTGGTAATATCTTCGGCATTCATATTCCCAAGATTTTCAACGGTATATTTTGAAGTACTTTTTGAAGTGCCCTTTTTTGCTGAATTACAAGCAGCCATTATAAGTACTGCTACAATCAATATTATTTTACGCATTCTAGTTTCGATTTTGGGTAAAAATAGAAAGTTATTCTTCACAGCTTTTGCCTTTTGCAAGAATTTAACGCGTATTCACACACCTTTGCTTAACTTTACGGCTCTTAAAAAAGGACATATAATAATGAACAAAAATCCTCAGAGATTTACGATTACAGCGGCCTTACCTTATACCAACGGGCCTATTCATATTGGACATTTAGCCGGCGTTTATGTTCCGGCAGATATTTATTCCCGTTTTTTACGAATGCAAGGGTATGATGTCGCCTTTGTTTGTGGTAGTGATGAGCATGGTGTGCCTATTACTATTAAAGCGAAAAAAGAAGGGGTAACTCCACAGGATGTAGTTGATAAATACAATGGGATCATTAAAAAGTCCTTTGAAGACTTCGGAATAACGTTTGACAATTATTCCCGTACTTCAGGAAAAACGCATCACGATACCGCTTCGGCATTTTTCAAAAAAATGTACGAGGATGGGAAATTTATAGAAGAATCTACCGAGCAATTATACGATGAAGAAGCAGGACAATTCCTTGCTGACAGATTTGTAACCGGAACCTGCCCGAAATGTGGAAACGAAGAGGCTTATGGCGACCAGTGTGAAAGTTGTGGAACTTCTCTAAATGCAACAGACCTTATAAATCCAAAATCGGCAATTACCGGTGCAGTCCCTACTTTAAAGGAAACAAGACACTGGTTTTTACCTTTAGATCAATATGAAGACTTTTTAAAAGAATGGATTTTAAAAGGACATAAATCCGACTGGAAATCGAATGTTTACGGCCAGGTAAAATCCTGGATAGATGATGGACTTCGTGCTCGTGCGGTAACCCGTGATCTCGACTGGGGAATTCCTGTTCCTGTAGAAGGTGGTGATGGGAAGGTGCTTTACGTTTGGTTTGATGCGCCTATCGGCTACATCTCTTCTACCAAAGAATGGGCTGAGCGTGAAGGAAAAGATTGGGAACCCTACTGGAAAGACGAGAACACAAAATTAGTTCATTTCATCGGGAAAGATAATATCGTTTTTCACTGTATCATTTTCCCGGTAATGCTAAAAGCACACGGTGACTATATACTTCCGGAAAATGTTCCTGCGAATGAATTTCTGAACCTGGAGGGAAAAAAGCTTTCTACTTCCAAGAACTGGGCAGTTTGGTTGCATGAATACCTCGAAGAATTTCCAGATCAGCAGGATGTATTGAGGTATGTTCTTACGGCTAATGCTCCGGAAACAAAAGACAACGATTTTACCTGGAAAGATTTTCAGGCTAGAAATAATAATGAACTGGTAGCTATCTTCGGAAACTTTATTAACCGGGTGGTGGTGCTTACCAATAAATACTACAACGGAATTGTTCCTGAACCGGGCGCTTATTCTGAAATTGATGAAAAAACCATTGCAGAATTGAAGGCCTATCCATCTGTCATTGCAAGTTCAATCGAAAGATATCGATTTAGAGAGGCACAGGGAGAATTAATGAATTTGGCCCGACTCGGCAATAAATATCTGGCCGATGAAGAGCCCTGGAAATTGATCAAAACCGATGAGGAACGAGTGAAGACCATCATGTATGTGGCTCTTCAGATTGCTTCAGCATTATCGATTATCTCAGAACCATTTTTACCATTTACCTCAGCAAAACTCAAGAAAATGTTGAATCATGTTGATGAGAGTTCAGATAATACTCCGGACTGGGATATCATAGGAACTAAAGAAGCCCTTATTCTGGGAGGTCATCAGATCGGGAAAGCTGAATTGCTTTTCAGTAAAATAGAAGATGAACAGATGGAAAAGCAATTGGAAAAATTAGAAGCTACTAAAACTGCCAACGCCATGGAAGATCAGAAAGCAGAACCTCAAAAAGAGATCGCTACTTTCGAAGATTTCACCAAAATGGATCTCCGCGTAGGAACCATTATTGAAGCTCAAAAAATGCCAAAAACGAAAAAGCTGATGGTTTTAAAGGTTGATACTGGGATCGATCAACGAACAGTAGTTTCTGGGATTGCAGAACATTTTAAAGCGGAAGATATCATTGGGAAAAAAGTGACCGTGCTGGCAAACCTGGCTCCAAGAAAATTACGCGGAGTTGACAGCGAAGGTATGATCTTAATGACCGAAAATGCCGAAGGAAAGCTGGTTTTTGTAAATCCAGATGAAGATGGTGTAAAGGCTGGAACGACCATAAATTAATTCAATTTTTGTCACATTGAGCGCAGTCGAAATGTGGCAAAAATTCTTTCTTATTACTAAAATCTGTTTTTAATTATATTCATCAAGCTAAACTCGTTTCAGCTTCTCAATTGTTATACTTTCATCGCTATTCCGAAAAAGAGAAACAACCGAAGAACCTTACATTTAGAAGTCAATAAAAGAGGGATCTTTCCTTAAGGTCTAGCTGAGAAAAGAATTATCGACCATAGAAAGAGATCCTGAAACAAGTTCAGGATGATGATAATTGAATTTCATATTAAATAGTTGTTCTCAATTCATGCTTAAAATAGCTTTCCACCCTATTTATAAACATCCCTTACCGGAAGGTCATCGTTTTCCTATGGAAAAATATGATCTCCTTCCCAAGCAATTATTGCATGAAGGAACCTGTAATGACGAGAATTTCTTTAAACCGGAATTTCCAGAAGAATCCCATATTTTAAACGTTCATGACCCTGAATATGTAAAGCGTTTAAAAAATTTGGATCTTTCGAAAAAAGAAATTAGGGTTTCCGGTTTCCCCTTATCTCAGGAATTGGTAAACAGAGAACAAATTATCGCCAACGGAACCATTAAAGCCTGTGATTATGCTTTGAAAAATGGGATTGCTATGAATATCGCCGGCGGCACTCATCATGCGTTTACTAATAGAGCCGAAGCTTTTTGCCTTTTGAACGATCAGGCGATTGGAGCAAGATATCTTCAGGAAAAAGGGCTGGCAAAAAAGATACTTATGATAGATCTTGATGTTCATCAGGGAAACGGAACTGCCGAAATCTTCAAAAATGATGCTTCAGTATTCACATTTTCAATGCATGGAAAAGGCAATTATCCATTCCGAAAAGAAAAATCAGATCTTGACATTGAATTTGACGACGGAACCCAAGATGCTAAATATCTGGAAAAATTAAAGTCGATTTTACCCAAACTTATCGAAAAAACTAGGCCTGATTTTATCTTCTATCTTTGTGGCGTAGATATTTTGAAAACCGATAAACTTGGAAGACTCTCCTGCTCTATTGAGGGCTGCAGGGAGCGGGATAGATTTGTATTACAAACCTGTCACGATTTGAATATTCCTGTAGAGTGTAGCATGGGAGGGGGATATTCCAAGGATATTAAGCATATTATTGAGGCTCATGCTAACACTTACCGGCTGGCGCAGCAAATTTACTTCTAGAAGTAAATTTCTTTGGGGCAAGCCTACAATGCATTGCATAAGAATGCGTTTTCAAACTTTGAAAATTTCTTTGCGTGGCAAGCTTTGGGGTATTAAACCCTCCTAGAATAAACTCAAAAGTATAGAACCCACCATATGGCGGGTTCTATACTTTAAAACAGGTCTTGTTATTTTCCCATTAGCAGTAATTCATGGCATATCACTTCTGTAATATAGCGTTTAATTCCATCTTTATCTTCGTAACTTCTACTGGTTAGTTTCCCCTCAACACCTATTTCTTTCCCCTTTGGAACATAATTTTCCACAAGCTCAGCGGTTTTACCCCAAGCCACAATATTATGCCATTGCGTATCAGTGATCTTTTCACCTTTCGCATTTTTATAGCTTTCATTCGTAGCTATCGAAAATTTAGCCAGTTTTTTACCTGATTCCAGATTTACGATCTCAGGTTCATTACCTACATTCCCAATTAATTGTACTGTGTTTCTTATAGTGCTCATAACCATAGAATTTATTGCAGCTGAAAATCATTCGTTCATTTCAACAGGACAAAGATGTAGCCCATTCAAAAGTTTATTCGTCTAAAAAGTATTTGTATGTGTTTACTTTCGTTTGTAAACGTTTGAAAATGACTACTGAAATTGGAGATAGGCATCTATATACCAAATGGGACAAAGCAATAAATAAGGTTTATGTTATCCTGGAACGGATTTTTTTTGGAAAGATGAAGCAGGGATTCCCATACTCTAAATAGCATGACCTCTTGGCAACGGTTTTAGATCCGTTAGAAATTTACTTATAGGCTAAAAGCCTTTTTTACAATGAACGTTTTACACTCTGTTAGTGCCTTAACCGTTTTCAAGGTCAAGCTTCACCCTAACCTACACCCGAAAATGAAGTGCAATGCTATTTCTTGTCTTTTTTCTCGTCTTTGCTCTTAATTGCTGAAGCTTTTAGAACATCGTCGAAAGAGCCGCTTATTTTAAGTGGTTTCTCTTTTTTGGATTCTTTTTTCTTGTATTCAGACATATTACAAATTTAATTAATTAACGGTTAACAATGTATATTCATTCTGATTTAAAATTTTATTTTTGCAATTCATATTTGTTTTTATAATGCATAAAAGACCAAGAATTCAAAAACCGATAATAAAAGATAGCATTTTCGAAAAAGTTGATGATAACGAAGCTTTTAAACCAAATTGTGCTTCCGAAAACGCTAGATTATTATATAAGTATAATGAATTTGAGGTCGAATTGTGGATAGATAAGCATTATCATTCTAGAAGAATTCACGGTGATGATTATGGAAAAAGAGAAGGTATTGAAGAACAGGAAGTTCAGGAGCTTATAGTTTTTTCTTTTAAATATTTAGTTGACATTTTTCTAAGATTCCCAAAATTTAAATTCATTAATTTTTTCGAAAACGGAAAAATACCAACTAAGGATAGGGTTATTTTAAAGCAAACTAAGGAAGATGGCACGCTTAATGTAGTTGTAGAGATACATTTCTTAGAAACAAGTAAATACGAAGTGACTGTAGTTACTGCTATGCAAGTAGATGATTTTAATGTTGGTGACGGTCAATACGTATTATCAATTACTGAAGAAAATGCAATTCTCAGGAGAAGTGTAAATAAGGATTTACGGGAGTTATATAGAATTAAACTATAGAATTATATCAAACTATAAAAAATAATTATTGATAATTTTATTAACGAACTAAGTAATTACTTAAATTTGTATTATAATATAAAGCATTATTAGGACAGGGCGAGTAAAGTCTGAACAGTCGAAAGACAGGGCTTTCAAAGTCTGAACAGTTCTAAATAATATGGGCTTCAGGAAACTGAAGCCCTTTTTTATTGCTTTTTTGTTAAGGAATTATAATTAAGAACACTCTCGCTTTCTTGTAAAAAATTTACAAACCTATCACTAGAAGAAAGCTTTCTAGTATTAAATCTAGCTGCATACTCGTCTAAGTAACGGCTAACATGCTTATCACTTACTTGGTGGTAGATTCCATATAAACCACGTTTTAGAACGCTCCAAAAGTTTTCGATTGTATTCGTGTGAACAGCACCTTCAACGTAAATGTTCAAAGCGTGCTTAACGCTATCGTGTGTATAAACCTTTTTTAGTTGCTTATAAACTGGTGCTTCATCTGAATAGATGGTACTGTTTGCCGGAACATGATTTTTTATAAATGAAACCATATTCTTAGCATCTGCACTTGGAACATGCTTTAAAACTACATGCCCGTCTCTCTCGATAAGTCCTACTATCACTTTTTTAGCTTTGTATGGTTTACCTTCATTAGTTGTAAAACCATTCTCAGAACGTCTCTTTTTAGCGTGCTTATTTTTCTCTCTACCACCTAAATAAGCTTCGTCAACTTCTACCATTTTAGTCTCTCCCAACATTTTAGGCGCTTTCTCTCTTAGCATTTCTCTAATCCTGTGAAGTACAAACCAGGCAGTCTTTTGAGTTATTCCTAAGTCTAAAGCAAGTTGAACGCTGGCTAATACCTTTTTTATGAGAAGTAGCTAAATAAATAGCTGCAAACCAAATTCTAAAAGGGATCTTAGAGTTTTCAAAGATAGTACCCACCTTAACGGTGAATTTCTTATAACATTCATTATTAGAACATTTATAACCTCTAGTAGTCTTATATGGGTTTTCACTCCCACAATGAGGGCAAACAGGAGTACCACCCCAACGAATATTTTCGTAATACTCGATGCAAGTTGCTTCGTCTTTGAAGTAATCTAGTAGCTGTGGAAGTGATTTAAAGTTCATGTCTTAATTATTTACATTGTAAATATAATCGATTATATTGATATATAAAATTATTTATGTAATTATATTCGAGTAAATTGATATTTTATATATATTTGTCTTATGACTACATATAAGGAGCAACAGGAAGGAAAAAAATACTTAGTTCTAGTGAAGGAAGGTGAAGTGATTGGTACGTTTGGAAATCTAAAAAAGCTAAGTGACTATGTTACTGATGAAAAATTTTATAAATACAATACTTTGATAAGAAAGGAATTTCCGATTGTCTGCTTGGATTATATAATATATAAAGTAGATCACCACTAACCCTAACAGATACAAATATCTAATTAATCGAGTATTTTTGCATCTATTAATTTTTTACACAAGAAAAAAAGATTATCTTTGAATAAATAAAGAAGCCAATAGCTTGAACTATTGACTTCTTTATTTAATTACTAATCCTTGGAATGTTTAGAATTTCGCTAATGAGACGAATTCTAATATTACTTTCAACCGTGTATCTGCACAGCCTTTAAAGATTAGTAAAAAAAGCGGCCAAGGTTTGGAAGCTTGACCTAGACTGAATAAATTCACTTATAAGGTTTGGAAGCTTATAAGGGGGCGAGAATTATCATCAGTCATTATCATTGAAATTAATTGCACCTTCGGGTGCATTTTCTTTTTTACTTATTTCTACAGATTCTATAGTTATTGGTAATTCATGTTCTGAAGGGCGATAATCATCTTTAAATCCTTTATCGTCTACCCATTCCGGCAAACCCCAAAAGCTAGCCTTATTTTGATTGTTATACTGAACAAATATCAATCTACCTTCGCGCTTAAGCCTTCTCATTACATTGCCAACTTTTCTATTCCCTTTATAATCATCACCTACATAATAGTCGAAAGATTTCTGAACTGTGGATAATGTAACACCCTGTTCAAAGTTATTCTCAAACAACCATAATATCTGTCTATCTTTTTTTAGATGCATAGGAAACTTATTTACCGTTACATCCATAATAGAACTTCCAGATCCGCCCGATCTTTTTAAATCATGTTCTGGTATAAAATGAGTTCCTGGATTATTTTTCTGATCTACAACATCCTCAATATCTTCGCCTTGAGATTTATACAGATCAATTAGAGAATCGATTTGATTCAGTCTAAATTGAAGACTTTTTCTCTCCTTATATAATTGTGCTAAGAAACCCATTTTTTATATAGTTAGACGTTAGTTTATTGTTTACTTTTTATTACGTTGCTAAGATACAATAAAACTTTAGAAACAAACAAAGAGAATGCAATAAAATTTTTAGGTGTTTCGTCGAATTTTTTTTAGAATTATGAAGCTATTTTCTTACTGCATAAAGTTTGTCCCACAATGTATATAGATGCCTGGAGATATAGAATAGCTTAAATATTTCACAGATATTCTATTTTTAGCTTCCTAAAAGTATTCTAATGAATAATAGAAAAATCAGTAATAAGTTCAGAATTTACCACAGATACCTGGGATTCTTCCTGACCGGGATTATGGCTATGTATGCCATTAGCGGGATCGTTTTAATTTTCAGAAATACCGATACTTTCAAAATTGAGGAAACGGTAGAAAAGAAAGTAGCAACAAATCTTAATGAAGAGCAATTAGGTAAAACTTTAAAAATTAAAAACTTCGAGATAGAAAGAACGGAAGGAGAGATCATATATTTTGAACAGGGGATTTTAGATACTTCCTCGGGAATTGCTAAATACAAGGTCAGCCAGCTTCCGGTTATACTGGAAAGTTTTACCAAACTACATAAGGCTAACACCAATCACCCATTATATTTTTTAAACATTTTTTTTGGGTTATCATTGCTATTTTTTGTGATCTCTGCGTTCTGGATGTTTATGCCTTCTACTAAAATTTTTAGAAAAGGGATTTTCTTTACCATAGGCGGAATTATTCTCACTCTCATCCTATTATTTGTATAAATATGAGTATTGAAAAATCATACGATCAGTGGTCTTCACAATATGACACTAATAAGAATCGCACGCGGGATATGGATCATCTTGTCACAAAGAAGATTCTGCAAAATTTAGAATTTAAAAGTGTTTTAGAGCTAGGTTGCGGCACCGGAAAAAATACCAAATGGCTTCAAACTAGAACCTCCAAAATTCTGGCGGTCGATTTTTCTGAAGAAATGCTGAAGCTTGCTAAAAATAAAATTAATAATCCCGAAGTAATTTTCTACAAAGCAGATATCACTAAGCCATGGAACTGGACAGAAGAAAACTTTGAATTAATTACCTGTAATCTTATTTTGGAGCATATTGAAGACTTACGTTTTATTTTTAATCAAACCTTTGCTAAATTAGAATCGGGAGGATATTTCTTTATTTCAGAATTACATCCCTTCAAGCAATATGTGGGTTCTAAAGCAAGATTTGATTCAGAAAATGGCGAAGTAGAGCTTGAAACTTTCACACATCATATTTCAGAATTTTTAGATGCGGCTCAGTCGGCAGGATTTCAGTTACATAAATTTAATGAGTACTTTGACGAAGAAGAGGGAAAACCTCCAAGAATATTAAGTTTGTTATTTGAAAAACCCTGACTTATAAAATAATAACGCAACGTTTTAGCTTTTATCGCATCTAATAAATGTAAGACAGTTATAATTATGAAAAAGACCGCACTTTTACTTATTTTCTGCCAACTTTTATTTTCCTGTAGTCAATCTGATGATAATAATGGAGCAAGCCCTGAAGATTCAGCTGAAAATTATCAGGTATTTTTTGAAGATTCCAAATTAATGCTATCTACTTCTGAAAGTCATCAGGGTTTTGATTTGGAAGTTACATCCGGAAATAAACTGGTCTTTAAGTTCCTCAATTTTGAAGATCCGATTCCGGAAGCTATAGACGATGAACAGACTACTATTGTATATTTCGAAATGGATCCCGATGCCACCGAATTCAAAATTGAAGCAAAGGATTTTGATGAGGCCAATGCTGTTATTGGCGTGGGATCAAGTATTCGCATCATTGAAAAAATAACCGGAGGAGCTATCATCGGCACGAAAATCTCTGAAAATGAATGGAAAATTGATCTGGACGTTTCATCAATGAATGAAGATATAGATATTGAAATTACCGCGACCACATCTGCTAGTTTTACCAAAAGTACTTTTGAAGGAATCTGGATGCCTATATATACTTATTAATTGCCTAATCTAAATTTCTGTTTTTAGCCTATTTTCCATTATTGAAAAATTAGAATCAAAAAAATAAAAAGAGATAAGGAGTTCTAAGATTACTAAGCTCACTAGCGCGAGCTTTTATCTAAAAATCATTTTACTATTGAATAAAAAAATGAACATGAAAAATATCGCCTTCCTTTTAGTTATATCGATTTTTTTAATCTCCTGTAGTAAATCTGATGATAATCCTGGAAATAATCCCGATGATGCAAATTATATAGTCTACCCCAACTCCTCTGTTGTTGTTAACAACACTGAAAACGGTACATTTATAGAAGTTGAAAGCGGAAATAAACTCGTTTTTGAGTATCGATATTCTACCGAAGGAAGACCGGAAATTGCCGACGATGAACTTACGGAAGTCCTGTATTTTGAACTGGAACCCAACACTGAAAATTTCAGTATTAATGAAGAGAATTTTGAAGTTACTAGTACTTTCCTGGGCAAATTTTGTTTCTGTGGGAGAACGGGATATTTCCAGGTAACCTCAGGAGAGATAAATGGAGAAAAGATTGGCGATCTTCAATGGAAGGTTTCTCTGGATGTAGACGCTTTTATTGCAGCTGAAAATGACACCCCTGAAATGACTTTTCAGGCTAGCGCTTCGGGTACTTTTAAGCCTGCCAACTAGAATATTCGGCTGAATTCACTACTCCGTTTTTTTAGTTATATTTCGTTATGGAAAAATCTTGCCCGGAATGCGGAGAAAAAATCATAGGCCGAACCGATAAGAAGTTTTGCAGCGATTATTGCCGTAATGCCCATCATAACAACGTAAATAAGGATTCCAGTAAGCTTATAAGGAATACAAATAATCTTCTTCGGAAGAATTATCGTATTCTGGAGGAATTAAATCCTAAAAATAAAACTTCAGTTTCCAGGACTAAATTACTCGCCAAAGGTTTCAATTTTGAATTTTTTACCAGTATTTATGTTACCAAAACAGGGAATCAATACTTCTTTATATATGACCAGGGCTATCTTAAACTGGAAAACGATTTTTACGCTTTAGTAAAAAGGAATTAGCATTTTTTTGAGATAGAAAACACTTCTATATTCTTATCTTCTTAATCATGAAAAAGTTTCTAGTTTTTAGTCTCCTTTTAATCTCTTTTCAAATAATGACCACACAATCTTTATCTGAATATAAATGGAAAAATCGGCTCATTGTGGTCTTTTCAGATTCAGAAAAACTCGAAAAACAACTTTACGAATTTAAAAACGAGGCTAAAGCCTTTCAGGAAAGAAAGCTTATAGTGATTCAAGCTGCACCCAAAACATCAAGAATTTTGATGCCTGAAATGTCGGGGTGGCAGGATTCAAACCTGTACCAGGAAATGAAACTTGAGAAAAAAACTGATTTTGAAATAATTCTTGTCGGGCTGGACGGTGAAGTGAAATTAAGACAACAAAAACTTTTAGAGACCAAGAAATTATTTGATTTCATAGATTCTATGCCTATGAGGCAATCAGAAATACAAAAGCATAATTAACTAATAATTCCAGGTATGTGCTTTTAATTTTAAAGCAGCATTCAAAACATCCCGCTGGCTAATTTGACCTACCAGCCTACCATTTTCTACAATTGGGAACCTCCTAAATTTAAGTTCTGTAAACTTTCTGGCTGCTTCCAGCACGTTCATATTCCCATCTATCGTCTCTACTTTTTTTATCATTCTTTTACCTACAGTAAGGTCAGACATTGGCATATTATAATAACGACTATCTGAAATCTCTTTCATACAGTCTCCTTCTGAAATCATTCCAAGTAATTCCATTTTTTCATTTACAACACATCCTCCGGAAATCCCATGTTTGATCAGTTTTTCCATCACATCCATAATATTCTCATTTTCCCTGAAGGTTACCAGGTTCACTGTCATATAATCCTTTACAGAAATTAGCTCATCCGCAGGTTTTTCCGGCGCTGCCCGCTTACCCATAAAACTTTTAATACCCATACTATAATTTTTTGATTCTTAATTACTTAAATATAATGATTTTTCGATTAGCATCTACTTCTGTATTTTCCTTGCCTATAAATCAAAAACTTAATTAACTTTAAGACTTTTGAAACTGTTTCTATGAATAACCGACTTACCGGCTTAATTGCTTTTCTACTAATTATCATTGCGGTTTGGCTTAGTTTCAATTTTGACCAGCCCAATTTTGAACCGAACACAAACGATTCGTTAACCGAATTTTCAACCTCAAGAGCATTTAAGCATGTTGAAGCTATTGCAAAAGAACCGCATTATTTAGGCAGTCCTGCTCACAGTAAAGTACGAAACTATATTGTAGATGAGCTTCAAAATATGGGGTTGGAAGTGCAGACTCAGGAAGGCTACAATCTCAATAAAAATGGGGTTCTGGCAAAACCGCAAAATATCCTTTCCAGAATCGAAGGTACAGGCGACGGTGAGGCACTGGTCTTAATGACGCATTACGATTCTGCCATGCATTCTTCTTATGGTGCCAGTGATGCAGGAAGTGGTGTCGCGACCATATTAGAAGGCGTTCGGGCATTTCTCGAAAAAGGCACTACACATAAAAATGATATTATTCTACTTTTTACCGATGCTGAAGAATTAGGATTAAACGGCGCCGGACTTTTTATTGAAGATCATTCGTGGGCCAAAGATGTACAACTGGCTTTAAATTTTGAAGCTCGTGGCAGTGGAGGAAGTCCCTTTATGCTATTGGAAACGAACGGAAAAAATGCCCGGTTAATTGAAGCTTTTCAGGAAGCTGAAGTTAAGTATCCCGTATCTAATTCGCTTGCTTATAGCATCTATAAAATGCTGCCCAACGATACCGATCTAACGATATTGAGGGAACAGGGAGATATCAACGGATATAATTTTGCCTTTATAGACGATCATTTTGATTATCATACGGCAAACGATCTTCCAGAAAACCTCGACAAGGAAACTCTGGCCCACCAGGGGTCTTATTTAATGCCTCTTCTCAATTATTTTGGTAATCAGGGTATTAAAAACCTTTCTAGTGACAGGGATCTTATCTATTTCTCATTGCCATTTGGCGAATTTATCAAATACCCTTTTAACTGGATTATCCCAATGCTAATTTTGGCGATCCTTATTTTTATAATCCTAATCGTTTACGGGTTTAGAAGAGATCGGCTAAATTTTATGGGAATACTTAAAGGCTTTATTCCATTGTTTTTAAGTTTAATTATTTCAGGACTGTTGGTTTGGGGATTCTGGAAATTCTGTCTTTTTATCTATCCCGAGTATTCTGAAATGGAACATGGCTTTACGTATAATGGTTACTGGTATATCGCAATTTCCATCTTTCTGACACTTTCAGTCTGTTTTATGATCTATCATTTACTTCGGAAAAGTTTAAGAACAGCTTCCGTCTTTATTGCTCCATTAATCTTATGGTTACTCATATGTGCTCTGGTGTCGGTTTATCTTAAAGGAGCCTCATATTTTATTATTCCGGTATATTTTGGATTAATACAGCTTTTTATAATGATACGCCAGGAAAAACCCAACCGTATATTCATGGTCTTACTTTCATGTCCGGCAATATTTATACTACTACCCTTTATCTGGAGTTTACCGGTAGCACTGGGATTAAAAATGCTTTTTATAACAGCCATTCTTGTAAGCCTGTTATTTTCGCTCTTTCTTCCTTTATTTGGTTATTTCAGGCGTTTGAAATCATTTGCGGTACTATGTTTTCTCGTATTTAATGTCCTTATCTTCGTGGCGCATTATTATTCAGATTTTAGCTTAGAAAGACCAAAGCCTAACAGTCTGGTATATTTACAGGATTTAGATGAAAATACCTCCACCTGGTATTCATACGATGCGATGGTAGATGACTGGACGGCTGAATATTTCGGAAAAGAACCCGTAACAAGTTCTCATACCGAATCAAATTTCAGCAGTAAATATGGCAGTAATTTTACCTTCAGGACTCAAGCTCCATCTATAGATATTCCTGAACCCGGAATTATTATTGAAAATATGGGAATTGATAGTTTGAATAATGCAGGCTATACTTTGAAGATCGCACCCAATAGAGAAATTAATAGAATGGAGATCTATGAAACGAAAGATGTGGATTTCAAAAAATTTAAAGTAAACGGCTTAGAGGCCGATGAAGTATATTTGGGGGAGAATGCTTTTCATATGTTTAAAAGACGCTGGAGAGAACGCCTATTAACTTATTACGCCTCAAATCTGGATACTTTAAGGATTGAATTTAGCATCGAAAAAGGAGATGTGCCAGAATTTGTTTTATACGAATCTGCTTACGACCTTATCGGAAATAAAAATCTAAAGGTAAAAGAAAGACCTGATGGCATGATTCCAAGACCTTTTGTATTGAATGATGCCACTATTTTAAAGAAAACAATTAGAATTAAAGAATAAGATGAAAATAGCAATATTGGGGTGCGGTTGGCTTGGAATGGAACTGGGAAAAAGACTTCGGAAAGAAAACCATGAAGTTAGAGGTTCTGTTACCAGCATGGAAAAAATGACTGAAGTACGCTCTGCCGGTGTTGTGCCTTATTCTATAAAAGTTTTTGAAAAGGGAATCCAGGGAGACATTCGATCTTTTCTATCCGGAAGCAACCTTCTAATTATCAATATCCCACCCGGATTAAGAAAGAATCCCGAAATTAATTTTGTGAAGAAAATTAAAAATCTGATTCCTTATATCGAAAAAGCTCATATCCCGAAGCTAATCTTTACAAGTTCCACATCAGTTTATGAAGATACCGAAGCTTTCCCGGTTTATGATGAAAATGCGAATAACGATAACTCAAATAATATTGCGGTACAGCTAAGAAATGCGGAGTTATTGCTTTTAAATAATGAAAATTTTAATGCGTCTGTAATAAGATTTGGAGGCCTTATTGGAGAAAATAGGCATCCCATTATGTATTTATCGGGAAGAACCGGAATAAAAAATCCAAAGGCACCTATAAATCTTGTGCATCAGGAAGATTGCATCGCTGCGATCTTTAAACTTATAGACCAATCAAAAGATAACTCTGTATGGAATGTTGTGTATCCCGAACATCCATCAAAAGAAAAGTATTATTCCAGGATCGCGAAAGAAAGAGATTTAGAAATTCCAGAATTTGATTATTCTGAATCTTCAAAAGGAAAAAAAATTAGTTCTATCAAGCTTAAACAAGAATTGAAATTTCAATTCTCCCGAACTATCTGGTAGTTTATTTTGATAAGTCTCTTTTAACTATTCTATTTTAAACTTAAATTCCCCGGTAATATTTTTTGATTGAGATTGGTTAAGGCTATTATGAACCATGATATCAAAATTACCTTCCAGAGTTTTTCCATCCCAAAAACTCACTTTAAGATATCCCACCTCTTCTGTATTATAATGAGAATACCAGGAAACACCGAAATCAAAATAATCACAGTTACTTTCCTTCTCCCTTCCCGTCTTATAAATTCCCTCACCTAGAAATTCTTCAATAGTCCCTCCAAGTCTTTGTAATTCCCTAAAATCTACATTATCAATTCCTCCCCAGAAAATAAGTGAATGGTACAGGACACCTACACTTGAAGATCTAACAACTAATTCAGCTCCCAGATTTTTTCTATCTTGATTTTTTCTATCAGCTCCAAAGACAAATTGCTGATCTTCGATCTGTATGAGAATAAATTCTTCATAATTTTCGGTATTTATTCGGTCTGGAAGTGGCTGGATTTCCAAAATGTCATCTTGTGACTGGCAAGAAACAAAAAGAATGTAAACTAGAATAAATTTGTTAAAAAAGCGCATAACCCCCTGTTTTTTAAATTAAACACAAGCAGGATTAATCAACCATAATATACGACTTTAATATCTGATTGTCAAATATTTACGTGTTTTATAAACCAGATAATAAAACGGTTTGAATTCAAACCTTAATACATATTTTGTAACCAGAGTTGTGCAAAATATTTTAACAGTGTGTTTTCTCGAAATACAGTATTATATAGATGAAAACAACTATTATATCCATTTTTAAATGAGTAAATCATAATATTTGAAATAAAAGAGTAGTTTTAGTAAACTAACCATAAAATTTTAAAAATGAGATATTTACTAATTATTCCATCTCTAATATTTACATTGAATTTCGCTTATAGTCAGGATCAATTAATTTTAAAAAATGGAGAAATTGTGACTGGGGTTGTAACTGCCATTAATAAAGAAGTCGTAAGGATAGACTCAGATGATGCAGGTAGAGTTAAGAGGTATACAGATAGGGATGTCGAAAAAGCAATAATATTTATTGATGACAAAGAAGTAGAATTTACATATGAAACCGTACCCTTTTTAGGTAAAGTTTTATTAGGTAAGTTATACGACGGGAAAGTTGATTTATATACAACTCAAACATATGTTCCCGGTGGTGAAGACCATACAAAGCCTAACAATTATCGTATGGGAGGACAATGGTCAATGTACTATATGAAAAAAGACAAAGAAGATGATTTTTTTGATCTCAACTACGACGGAGTTCTTTTCAACAAATTTCACAATCGAGTTTCTAAATATTTTAATGATTGTCCCTCTTTATCTAAAAAGATCAAAAACAAAGAATTTAAAATGGAAAACCTGGAGGAAATCGCTAAAACATATAATTCATGTGAGTAAGATTAAAACTCTAAACAGAGCTAAAACCAATATTTTTTGAAACTACTATTTGCCATATTTCCGATCTTAATATCTTTCCATAGCTATTCTCAAGAAACAGTAGGATATGCAATTACAGAGAATAATGAAAGAATAGATTTTTATCAAAATGTTGAAAAAAGGTCAAAATTAGCTTATAACCACGTAATTTCAGGAGATGTTAGTATGACCGGACAATTTATCTTTTATCTTGATAAAAAGAATGAATTTAGAAAAATTCCTCAAAAGAAAATAAAGGAATTAAATTATGGCCTCAAAAGATTTTTGACCCTTCCTCTTAGCTGGAGTATGGATAGGATACATGAAGTAATAGCTGAAAATGATAAGTACCTACTAACTCAATATTATTTCAATGGCGTTAATTACTTGTATGTATTTGACAAAAGCAATATGAAATATGTAGAAAAGAAAATTTCTCACAGTTATAAGGTGAAAAAAGATTCTAAAAATTTTGAAAGATATATTAAACCCTATTTTTCCAACTGTCCTGAGCTACTAAAAAAAATAAAATTTAATATTGAAAATATTAAATATCGAAGTAATGCTGCTTATAAAGATAACTCTGAATATGCAGATAATTATTTGTTCAATAGTATTTCAAATTTTCAATGCAAATAAACCGCCAGTAGCCGGAATCCTAAGAAAGGAAATAAATAATTTGACCAACAAACCAATACTAAACAGACAAATCTTCATCCTTACTAGCGCAATTCGCGATAACCAGGAGCGTTATGAAAAAGAAGTCAGGCACTAAAAAAAATCTCACAATTATTTTGAATAAGCCTCTTCGTAGGGAGACCAGATTTCATAAATGGGATTTCCTTTTGAACTTTTTCCGGAATGATGCCATTCTCCATTTTTCACTTCATAGTCGAAGCTAAGATCGGCTCCCACCCGACTATCATCTCTGGAAAAGAACTCAATATGTTCAGTATATTTTCCATTTTCTGCGGAATATGTACCTCCACCGGTTCCGGAAAATTCTCGTGTTGCCGAATTAAATGCTACCCATTGAAAACGGTCCCCGCTAAGGATTTTTATGGTTCTTCTATCTCCGGGTTTCATCTTATTCATATTACCATCTCTTTTCCTTCCGGTAATTACCCAGTTTCCATTTAGATCGTTTTCATTAGTTGAAATTCGCTCCCATACCTGAACCTCCGTTACATTATTGATCTGGATCTTATTCTCGCCCTGAAAACTCAGCTTTGGATCTTGGAGTTCTCCAATCATTTCAGGAGATTTGGTATTAAAATCCAGCGTAGTAGTATAATCGTCATTTGTAAACTCCCCTCCAAGCGCCCACAGAAATTCGTTTGTGCCTGCTTTTTTCGCTCCTTCAGCAAAATAACTATCCTGGTAGACCCTCACTACTTCTTTATCGGAAACTTCTTTGCCGTTCTCTTCCACTAATTTCCAGGAGCCTGTAAGGGATTGTGAAAATAAACTGGCAGAAAATAATAAAATTGAAAGTATAAAAATCTTCTTCATAATTATATGTGTTTGAATTCTATATATTTAAAATTAAGAATTATTCTGCTTTTAAACAGTTCGATTTAAAGGGAAGCTTATATTCTTTCGTCACCCTGAATTTATTTCAGGGTCTTAATATCGCATTGATTTACATTAAACTGAGATTCTGAAACAAGTTCAGAATGACGCCATTTTTCAGTTTAGAATGCTCTAAGGACGACCAAAATTTAAAAAGATATTTTTAAAATTCAATTAAAATACATGAGGCTATTCCTTTTCCTCTCCGTATTTATCATATTCAGGATATAGGAAATTGTTATAAGGAAACCTGGTAATATGAATCTCTCTTACAGCTTCATAAACTTTTTTACGAAATTCCTCCATGTTTTCCTTATTCAGAGCTGAAATAAAAAGTACATTATCGCCCATACGGTTCATCCAGGTCTTTTTCCAGTCCTTTAAAGAATAGTGAGCTGAGGTTCTTTCGGTAATAAGATCATCTTCGTCAATCTTTTCAGCTTCATAAGAATCGATCTTATTAAAGACCATGATCGTAGGCTTGTCTAGAGTTTCAATTTCTGTAAGAATTTTATTTACAGAATCTATATGATCTTCAAAGTTCGGATGGGAAATATCTACTACATGAAGCAGAAGATCTGCTTCTCTTACCTCATCCAGTGTCGATTTAAAAGACTCTACAAGCTGTGTAGGTAACTTTCTAATAAAACCAACCGTATCACTTAGCAAGAATGGTAAATTGCGAATAACCACCTTCCTAACAGTGGTATCCAGGGTTGCAAAGAGTTTATTTTCAGCAAAAACATCGCTTTTGCTTATTACATTCATTAAGGTAGATTTTCCAACATTGGTATAACCAACCAGGGCAACGCGAACTAGTTGTCCACGATTGCCTCGCTGCACCTCCATTTGCTTATCTATAACCTTCAGTTTATTCTTAAGCAGGGAAATTTTATCTCGAACTATCCTACGGTCGGTTTCGATCTCTGTTTCACCGGGACCACGCATACCAATACCACCACGTTGTCTTTCAAGGTGAGTCCACATACCTGCAAGCCTGGGCAGTAAATATTCATATTGCGCAAGCTCAACCTGGGTTCTTGCGTAGCTCGTTTTAGCTCTCTGCGCAAAAATGTCCAGAATAAGACCGGTTCTATCCAGAATCTTGCATTTAAGGAGTTTCTCAATATTTTTTTGCTGTGCTGGAGAAAGTTCATCATCAAATATCACAGCACCTATGTCATTTTCTGCCGCAAATTCTTTAACATCATTCATCTTTCCTGAACCAATAAAGGTCTTCGGGTCTGGTTTATCCAATCGCTGTGAAAATCTCTTGATAACCTCACCTCCTGCGGTATAGGTCAAAAATTCCAGTTCATCCAGATATTCCTCCAGTTTTTCTTCATCCTGCTCTCTGGTAACAATACCTATAAGAACAGTTCTTTCATAAGATAAATCAGTTTTTTCAATCATAGAACACAAAGATAATCAATAGATAGCTACAGAATTAAAAGCTAGTCTACTTCAACATAAATTTAACTGAAAAGGCCTGCGAAATTAATTCACAGGCCTTAAAAAATAAAAAATTCAGGATAATGCTGAATTTTTGCTCTTCAAAATCTAGCTATGCACAGGGCTCTAAAACCCAAAATTTATCCCCAGGCCAAATACTTCTCTAATCTGAAATGCAGCCACTGCATTATCATCATAAATCGCCTGGAAAATAAAATTAGCTGAAAGATAATCGTTGATTCCCATTTCCAGGTTCAACAAATAATCTATATCTACGTTTCCAGGTTCTTCCAAATAATTGGAATATAAACCAAGTGAATGCTCCATATTTACGTTTTCAAGCACCTCATAGCTTACAAAAGCACTAAGTGAAGCGCCAAGCTCAAACCTCATAGATTTTCCCTGATCTACTCCAAAATAATCTCCATCTGTATAACCCTCGGTACTGGTAAAATCTTTATCTACCAATATAAATCTAGCGGTAGCCGGTGCAAAGTTTACGATAAAATCATCATTCTTTTTATACATAATGCCAGGACCGGTTTGAATATATCCCGGAGACATAAAATGTGTTGTTTCTGTACGAATAGTTTCTCCTGTATCAGGATCTTCCCCAAATTCGTAACCTTTTGCAAACTGGGTTCTAAAATTCAAGAACCAGGTGTAATAAAAGTTCGTTTCTTTCATTTGTTTACCGGCGATTGAATTTAATTCTAATCGGTCACTGGTTTTTCTAGCAAACTCATCCCCTTTTACTTTGGTAAGACCATAATTGGCAAGGATTTTATTATCCCAGGTGAAATCATCTTTCCTATAATTAAACTGGTAATCTACGGTAAGATTTCCAGCAATACTTGAAGTTCCGCCCCCGGTCCATTCTTTATTGAATGCAGACTGATTAAAGAGTAACTGGATATTTCCTTCTTTCGTCCATCCATTCTTAGGTATTGAATCGTTTTCTTCTTCTTGTGCAATTAAAATTACTGAGCTTAACAGCAAGGAAAATGTAAATAATAAAGTTTTCTTCATAACTAATTTTTCGGTTTTTTATATAAAGGAACTGATGAACAGGCTTCCCCATACATCAGGCTTTTTACCACAGGTTGGAGTTTATTAATAAGGAATATATAAGCATTTTTGGGCACAGGCTTATTAGAACAGCCTTTAACAATCACGGCCTTACCTTCCAGATCTGAGACATCCAGATTATCAATAATTTCCTGATAAAGATGACTTTCAAGCATTTCCAAATCTCCAATCACAACCTTTTTGGCAAATGGCTCTAAATACGAACTAATAAGCATATAGGCCCAGGCAGGCACAATTGCATCTGTAGAACAGCCAAGTGCTATGAACTGATCGTTATATTGTGACCAGTCATGCTCTTTTGCCTGATCCCTAAATTCTTTCTCTCTCAAAACGAAGCCCTCATGAAACCACTGACTAAGATCAAAAACAAACCTTTGACCTTTTGGATAGTGATCCTCAAGATTAAAGGTTATTAGTTTACTTTGAGCGACTCGATTTAATATCTCTTCCGCCATAATTTTAAATTATAATAGTCCGAGTTCCAGTTTTGCACCTTCACTCATCAAATCCTGACTCCACGGTGGGTCAAAAGTAATTTCAACTTCCGCATCCTTTACCGAATCAAGAGACTTTACTTTTTCTTCTACCTCCAGGGGCAGTGTTTCAGCTACAGGGCAGTTTGGAGTAGTAAGTGTCATTAAGATTTTTACGTCATAATCTGTACTTACCATCACATCATAAATAAGACCGAGTTCGTAGATATCAACCGGGATCTCAGGGTCATATATTGTTTTAAGAACAGTTACGATCTTTTCCCCTAATTCCTGTGTGTTTATTTCCTGTTCCATTTTAATTCAATTGAGTTTGATATGCTATCGCATACATTTTTAGTTGTTTGATCATACTTACCAATCCGTTGGCCCTTGTTGGAGACAAATGCTCTTTTAAACCAATTTCATCGATAAATTGAGTATCGGCTTCAATAATTTCTGAAGGATGTTGATCTGAAAATACTCTTATAAGAATTGCTACGATTCCTTTTGTAATAATTGCATCACTATCTGCAGTAAAAGCAAGTTTATCGCCTTCCAGTTCAGCATGAACCCACACTTTGCTCTGGCAACCTTTAATAAGGTTTTCGTCTATCTTATATTTCTCGTCAATTAACGGCAATGACTTGCCCAACTCTATCATATATTCATAGCGCTGCATCCAGTCATCAAACATTGAAAACTCATCAATAACCTCCTGTTGTCTTTCCTGAATCGTCATATTTCAATTTTAAGCAAAAGTACAATAACAAGAAGTGCTATTCAACATTTTCTGCCAATCTTAGGATAGCCTCTACTAATGGTTTTACTTCTAGCGGTGGATGACCATGATCGAATGAGTTAGTCTTATAAATAGTATCATTCTTACGCACACTTAAAATTGCGTGCAAAGCAGCATCTGAAGCTCTTGAATCTGAAGGAGCTTTTAACTGACTCATTTTTGAAGCCTCTATTTTATTTGTAATTTCAATTAAAGAATTCCAGTCTTCTGCGGTAATACTATTGGAGTTTTCAATAGTATTTAAACCTGTACTTTTCACCGTTACCTGATTGGGTGTCACAGTGTACATGGTAGAAGATCCCCTGGTGAAAGTTTCATAGCTTATTACATTGATATTTTCATCTTTTTGATTAGTACAATCGTTAGTTGAAAAGAGGAATATTACAAAGGCTAAAAAGCTGATTTTCATAATTTATATATTTTAGATTTAAAGCATATTACAAAAAAAGGCACCACAAGGGTGCCTCTTTTAAATATTATTAACTGAAAAATTAGTCAGCCATTGTCGCACGGAAACCTCCGTTAGCGAATACACTAAGCATTCTTGACTTCTGACCTTCAGTAAACATATTAAGACAAGGATCGTCCGAATAATCCATAAAGTTCATGGTCATATCTGCAGTTCCACAATTAACAGTAGGATAGGTTGGGCAGCCTCTTGAAGCTGCATCAGAATCTGGAGTATCAGCTACGAAATCTGTAGCTCCACATCCACCATCACCCCAAATATGACGAAGGTTCAACCAGTGACCCACCTCATGAGTTGCGGTTCTACCCGTAGAGTATTGAGTTGTTCCCGTGAACCTGTGATCCATCACTACACCATCTGTAGCCCAGCTTCCTCCAGGGAATTGAGCATAACCAAGGATGTTACCTCCACGGTATGGCATGTTGCTAACCACCCAGATATTTAAAAATTCCTGAGGATTTACAACATCAGAACCATCACTTGAAGTGAATTTCATACTATCATCCGGTCTCCACTGGCGCTTTTTAGTTTTAACACGAATTACGTCTTCCAGAACAAAACGAACCCCAATATTAGCTTCTACCTGGGTAAATTCTGAAGGGATTGTGTTTCTTCCAGGATTATTCATGCTGAAATCTTCATTTAAAGCAGCAACCTGATCCTGAAGTTGAGATAATGGAATATTCTCACTTGCATCTTTGTAAAGTACATGGAATACAATTGGAATTTCAATCTTTCCATCGGCTGCAAGTCGTTTTGTCCAACCATTGCTAAGAGCTTTCTGGGTATGTTCTTCAACAGCAGCCATTTTCGCAACTAGATCTGGATTCTCCGCGATTTTCTCATCAAGAACACCCATAGTTCCACATTGTTCTTTTGCAATTTCAAGGGTTTCCTGTGATGCTAGCATAGAATCTTCAACGCTCTCTTCTGAAGATTTCTGGCAGGATGCGAAGACCAGGGTCAGGGCCGAAGCCAATAAATAAATTCTTTTCATGTAGTAATAAGTTTTTGGTTAAAAAATTATTTCCCGTCGATAGTTTTAAAATCGTATTGGCCAAAAAATAAAATTACCGACTTATTAATTGTTTGGTTTAAGCTTAATATTTTTGGCACTATTTCAGCAAATTTCCTGAAAAATACGAGCTGAATATAGCCAAAGTTTTAAGCAATCCTTAACGTAAAGAAAAGAGAATATTAACACAAAAGGATGTTTCGACGATAAAACCAGGCTATTCGTCGAACGAGAAGACATGTTAAAATTTAAAAAATCTTAGAATATTTTGAAATTAGATGTTATTTCAACATCATTTTAGCCTTTTTAATAGCTTCAATAAAAAGGTCTATTTCGTGAAAAGTATTGTAGAAAGAAAAAGACGCTCTTACCGTACCAGGGATTTTAAAGAAATCCATCACGGGTTGCGCACAATGGTGACCGGTACGAACTGCTATACCCATTTTATCTACAAGAGTGCCAATATCATAAGGGTGTAGACCTTCAATATTAAAAGAGATCACAGCTGTTTTTTCTGCAGCTTCGCCGTAGATCTTCATTCCCTCTATTTCCTTAAGCTTCGCTGTAGCATACTCTAAAAGCTCATGTTCGTAGGCCGCAATCTCGCTAAAGCCAATTTCATTCATATAATCTATTGCAGCACCAAAGGCGATTCCGCCACAGATATTTGGTGTCCCTGCTTCAAATTTATGAGGAAGACCGGCATACGTGGTTTTTTCAAAAGAAACCGTGGCAATCATTTCCCCTCCTCCCTGATAAGGCGGGAGTTTCTCCAACCATTCTTCTTTTCCATAAAGCACTCCAACTCCCGTTGGTCCACACATTTTATGCGCAGAAACTACATAAAAATCAACATCCAACTCCTGAACATCTGCCTTAATATGAGGTGCCGCCTGGGCACCATCTAACAACACCGCCGCGTCAACGGAGTGTGCCTTCTCAATAATAGATTTAACAGGATTCACGGTTCCCAAAGCATTAGAAACATGATTAAGAAAAACCAATTTTGTTTTAGAGCTTATTAGTTTTTCAAATTCAGCATAAATAAGTTCTCCTTTAAGATCCATCGGAATGACCTTCAGCTTCGCACCGGTCTTTTCACAAAGCATTTGCCACGGAACAATATTAGAATGATGCTCCATTGCCGAAACCAGGATCTCATCTCCTTCCTTCAAAATTGAAGAAAATCCATTAGCTACCAGGTTAATTCCATGAGTTGTCCCTGATGTAAATATGATCTCGTGAGCCTTTTCAGCATTAAAATGCTTCTGGATCTTGATCCTGGCCTCCTCATATTTATCGGTAGCTTCCTGAGATAAGGAATGCACGCCTCTATGAATATTAGCGTTATAATTAGAATAGTAATCAACAATAGCATCCATTACCTGTTTAGGAGTCTGGGCTGTGGCGGCATTATCAAAATAAACCAAAGGATAGCCATTAACCTCCCGATTAAGAATTGGAAAATCCTTTCGGATCTTTTCAACCTCAAATGTTTTTGCCTGAGTTTGCTGACTCATCCTTAAAGTTTTTTAATGATTTCTTAGTGATTTGCTTCTAAATCATGTCTTTCGCTTAGCCTTCGACTGCGCTCAGGCTGACAAAAAACATATTTATCTTAGCAGAATATATTACCCTATTAAAGATTAAATCCTAAATCTACTTCCAGTTTGGAAGCAATCAGTTTATTAATTCTTTTCTTTACTTCAGGAATCTTAACACTTTCTAATACGTTATTCGCGAATGCGTACATCATCAATCCACGAGCTTCTTTTCTAGGAATACCTCTGGATTGCATATAGAATAAAGCATCTTCATCAAGTTGACCAATAGTACACCCGTGACTACAAGCAACATCATCTGCAAAGATCTCTAACTGCGGCTTAGAGTTGATCGTAGCTTTGTCATCTGCCAGAATATTATTGTTAGACTGGTACGCATTTGTCTTTTGCGCTTCCTTCTCCACCAGAACTTTTCCATTAAAAACTCCGGTAGAGCTATCGCCAAAAATTCCTTTATAATCCTGATGACTCTCGCAGTTTGGTTCAATATGATGAACCAGCGTGTTGTGATCTACGTGCTGCTTACCTTCAATAATAGTCACCCCTTTCATGGTAGAATCTATTCGCTCACCTCTTTGATAGAAATTAAGGTTATTACGCGTAAGCTTTCCGCCGAAAGAAAAAGTATGTACTGAAACATGACTTTCATCCTTCTGCTCGATAAATGTGTTATCTATCAAAGAAGCTGAAGCATTGTCATTCTGAATTTTGTAATAATCAACTATTGCACGTTTATCTGCAAAAATCTCTGTTACCGAGTTGGTAAGTACTGGATGATCTGTCAGGCTCTGATGTCTTTCAATAATCTGAACATGAGAGTTTTCATCTGCTACCACCAAATTTCTTGGCTGAAGCAGTAATGAAGACTCATTTCCTGTTGCGAAATTTATGATCTGGATAGGCTTATCTGCCTGCTTATTCTTGTGAATATGAATAAATGCTCCTTCTTTGGAAAACGCAGTATTCAATGAATTCAAACCAGATTTTGGCGCTACTTTATTAAAGTAGTTATCAATTATCGGTCTATATTTATCTTTCGTTAATGCAGAAGACATTAAACAAACGTCAATTTTCTCATGCGTAGTTTGAGAAAGGTGTGAAGAGTATATTCCGTCAATAAAAACAAGATCATACGTATCTATATCATGGATCAAATATTTTTTGATATCACGATAATCTATGGCATCTTCTTTCTTCGGAAATACGCTATAATCATGTTTTAAAACCGAGTTTAGCGAAGTATATTTCCAATCCTCATTCTTTTTATTTGGAAAACCGAGGTCTTCAAAATCCTTGATCGCCTGATTTCTAATGGCATCCATTCCATTATCAGGTTCCAAGCCTTCTTCAAAGGCTAAAAATGATGAGATAAGTTTATCTTTTAATTCCATTTTGTTCAATTTCAAGTTCAAAATTTAAAACTCAATATTCTCTTTTTCCGGAATATTGAACCCTGAATCCTGAATTATTTAAACCGCTTTTTCCGGCTTTACCCAATCGTAACCTCTTTCTTCAAGTTCGTGTGCAAGTTCTTTTCCACCTGACTTCACGATCTTACCATCAACCATCACATGCACCACATCTGGCACGATATAATCTAATAACCTTTGGTAGTGAGTAATAAGCAACACGGCGTTATCCTCGCTTCTTAGCTTATTAACTCCATTTGCCACTACTTTTAAAGCATCAATATCCAAACCTGAGTCTGTCTCATCAAGAATAGACAGTTTAGGGTTTAACACTGCCATCTGGAAAATTTCGTTACGCTTCTTTTCACCTCCGGAAAATCCCTGGTTAAGGGAACGAGATAAAAATTTACGGTCGATTTCCAACATCTCAGATTTTTCACGGATCATCTTCAGCATTTCATTTGCCGGCATATCTTCTTTCCCCTGCGCTTTACGCTGAGCGTTGATAGCCGTTTTAATGAAGTTTGTTACTGAAACTCCCGGAATTTCCACTGGATATTGAAAAGAAAGAAAAATTCCTTTGTGTGCTCTTTCTTCAGGATCCAATTCTTGAAGATCTGCTCCTTCAAAGATCATCTCTCCTTCGGTCATTTCATACTCTTCCCTTCCTGCAATTACTGAAGATAAAGTACTTTTTCCTGAACCGTTAGGCCCCATGATTGCATGAACCTCCCCCGGGTTGATCTCAAGATCTATTCCTTTAAGGATTTCTTTATCTTCAATGCTAGCGTGTAAATTCTTTATTTTAAGCATGTTTATCAATTCTGAATCTGCCTTGGCAGATGGATTTAATTTTTTCTTTTTAATCTTTTATAGTGTCTAACACTTTTGCTCCTTCGGGGACTTCAATGATCTCTATAATCTCTATCATTTCTTCCCATCCTTCCTGTGCGATATTAGGCTTTATCTGAGCCTTAATCGTCACCGGTATCATTTCAAAATCATCAGATTTTAAAGGTGCTATTTTCTTTGAAAGAACTTTAGACATAGAATCCAGGGTAACACCGTAAACGAAATTCTCTCCCCTCATCACAGCAGCCTCAGCACTGTAAACAAACTCTCCTTCCAGAACCTGGATACTATCCGGAACTTTTTCAGTCTGTGGTTTATCCATGAGCTCTTTACGATCTTCATCCTGACAGGATAAAAGAGTCAAACTCAATATCAGTAATCCAAATAACTTCTTCATAGCAATTATAGCGTTGGTTTTATCCAACTGAACCTTCTAATGAAATTTCAAGTAATTTTTGTGCTTCCACAGCGAATTCCATTGGCAACTTATTCAGTACTTCCTTACTGAATCCGTTTACGATAAGTGCAATCGCTTTTTCGGTATCTATACCTCTCTGGTTACAGTAGAAAATTTGGTCTTCCCCAATCTTACTTGTAGTGGCCTCGTGTTCTACCTGAGCCGACTTGTTTTTAACCTCGATATATGGAAAGGTATGGGCTCCACATTTATTGCCCATTAACAGGGAATCACATTGCGAGAAGTTTCTTGCATTATGCGCTCTTCCGTTAATTTGCACCAATCCACGATAGGAATTTTGAGATTGTCCCGCTGAAATACCTTTTGAAATGATCGTACTCTTGGTATTCTTACCAAGGTGAATCATTTTCGTACCGGTATCGGCCTGTTGCCAGTTATTAGTTACTGCAATAGAGTAAAATTCTCCTACAGAATTATCTCCTTTTAAAATACAACTTGGATATTTCCAAGTTACCGCAGATCCTGTTTCCACCTGAGTCCAGGAGATCTTGGCGTTATCTTCGCAAAGTCCTCTTTTAGTAACAAAGTTGAAAACTCCTCCTTTACCTTCTTTATTCCCTGGAAACCAGTTTTGAACAGTACTGTATTTAATCTCAGAACCATCTAATGCCACGAGTTCTACCACGGCGGCATGAAGCTGATTTTCATCACGAGACGGAGCAGTACAACCCTCCAGGTAACTTACATAACTATCTTCATCTGCCACCACCAGCGTTCTCTCGAACTGTCCGGTTCCAGCCTGATTAATTCTAAAGTATGTAGAAAGTTCCATCGGGCAACGTACCCCTTTCGGAATATAACAGAAAGAACCATCACTAAATACTGCAGAATTTAAAGCAGCATAAAAATTATCTTTTTTAGGAACTACAGTACCCAAATATTTTTTCACTAATTCCGGGTGTTCCTTAATAGCTTCTGAAATTGAACAGAAAATAATTCCTTTTTCAGCCAGGGTCTTTTTAAAAGTAGTAGTAACAGAAACTGAATCCATTACTATATCTACTGCAACACCGGCAAGTTTCTTCTGTTCATCTATAGATATCCCCAATTTCTTAAAAGTATCCAGTAATTCAGGATCTACTTCATCAAGACTATCGTACTTCGGTTTTTTATTCGGAGCTGAATAGTAAGAGATATTTTGAAAATCCGGTTTAGGGTATTTCACATTGGCCCATTCCGGTTCAATCATATCTTCCCAGGCGCGGTAAGCTTCCAGGCGCCATTCGGTCATCCATTCCGGTTCTTCCTTCTTCTTCGAAATTGCTCGCACAATATCCTCGTTCAAGCCTACAGGAAAAGTATCAGATTCTATATCTGTATAAAATCCATATTCATATTCCTTGGTTTCAAGCTCTTTCTTTAAATCGTCTTCAGTATATGCCATGTTTTCTTAATTCAAAATTTAAGGTTTAAAACTCAAAACTATTTGAACTTACTACCTTTAAAATCACTTTTCTGCAAATATTTCATAAAACCTCCTATCTGCATACTTAGACTTTTTAATTTATTCAACAATACATCAAATTCATTCCTTTCAATGTATTTACGATCCATTATTCTATACAATTGTGAACGTGTTTCTCCACACGATGCTTTTGCTATTGACAAGAATTGAATAAACTCCCTATTCCCATTTCTCTCAAAACCTTCAGCTATATTATCCATTATAGAACCTGAAGAAGCATTTATTTGATCATAAAGACGATAATCGGTCTTTAACGGGCTTTCCTCGCGAATTTTAAATATATCGTTACAAACCTCCCTTGCCATCTTCCAAATTTCAAGATCTTCAAAATTTTCAAGCTTCCCCATCTTCAACCTTAAATTTTGAATCCTGAATTTTGAATCATTTATAATGAAAAACTTTCACCGCATCCGCAGGTTCGTTGTGCATTTGGGTTATTAAAAACAAAACCCTTACCGTTTAAACCTCCTGAATATTCAAGAATGGTTCCGGCTAGATACAGCACACTGCGTTTATCTACAACAATTTTCACACTATTGTCTTCGAAGATCTTGTCGCCCTCAGCCTGACTCTTATCAAAATTCAATTCATAAGACAAACCAGAGCAACCACCACTCTTTACACCAACACGAACGTAATCGGCTTCAGGATTAAAACCTCCTTCAGTCATCAGGGTGGAAATCTTCGTTTTAGCCTCTTCGCTAACTTTAATCATAAGCTATAAAGATTAATTCTAAATTGAGCACAAATATACTACAAAGCATGTGTTTTACCATAGACTAAGCATATGTTTTAAGAATTGAATCATAGAGCCTACCAATCAAAAAATCCAGCTGATTTTCTCCATCTAAAACAAGGTTTTTCAGTCCATAATGCTTTTGCTCCATTCTTCTTGATTGAATTATATAATTGTACTTTTGCATTTTAAAATTCAATTGCATGTTTGATAATAGTCAGGAAAGCAAAACAAACCTTTCAGAATTAGGTGAATTTGGTTTAATAGATCATCTTACCAAGAATTTTAGTCCAAAACTGGAATCCACAATCAAAGCTATAGGTGATGATGCGGCCGTGCTAAATTTCAAGAACAAGCAAACCCTTATTAGCACAGACCTCTTAGTGGAGGGAGTTCATTTTGATCTGGCTTATATGCCACTCAAACATTTAGGCTACAAGGCAGTCATGGTAAATTTATCAGACATTTATGCGATGAACGGAACTGCTACCCAAATAACCGTTTCTTTTGCGGCTTCAAATCGTTTCCCGGTAGAAGCTCTAGAAGAATTATATGCAGGTATTCAACTGGCAGCAAAACTTTATAATGTTGATGTTATTGGCGGAGACACCACTTCGTCTACTTCAGGTTTAATGATTAGTGTTACCGCTATTGGGATTGCCGAAAAAGAAGAAATCACCTATCGTAATGGCGCTAAAGCAAATGATCTTCTGGTTTTATCTGGGGATCTTGGTGCCGCTTACATGGGACTACAAGTTTTAGAGCGCGAAAAGCAGGTTTTTAAAGCCAATCCAAACTCCCAACCAGACCTGGATCAATACACTTATTTGATTGAACGACAGCTGAAACCGGAAGCCCGTCAGGATATTCCTCCATTACTTAAAGAACTTGAGGTTCAACCAACATCTATGATCGATATTAGCGACGGACTTTCTTCTGAAGTAATACACCTTTGCAAGAATTCTAAATTAGGTGCTAATCTATTCGAAGAAAAAATTCCTTTGGATCCTGCGGTAATTTCAGTTTGTGAGGAATTTGAAATAGACAGCACCATGGTTGCACTAAGTGGAGGCGAAGATTATGAATTGTTATTTACCATCTCACAAGATGATTATGATAAAATTAAAGGGAATCCACATTTAACGGTTATTGGGCATATGACTGAAGAAAATGAAGGTATGCATCTCGTAACCCGTGCCAATCAAAAACTACCATTAATCGCAAGGGGCTGGAATTCTATGGAAAATAAGGAGGACTAATTATAACGAATATCATTTATCGTTTCTGATGAACCAAAATACCTGGCTTCAGCCTCTATAAAACCACTTGTATCTTCGTTAGGGTTTGCTATCGAACCTATTATAGAATTCAAAATCAAATTATAATCTGTATAAAAGATTTTGTTATAGATTTCCACTATTGGAATCTTCTGCGCGATTTTATTTTTATACTTTTTCTCAAAGTCAAATAAAAAGCTATTGAAGCCCGATAATTGCTCATACTGGTATGTGTGAATTATTTCATGGGCCAGCGCTGTATTTCCTGAAATACCTTTCAAAAGTTTTATACTATTTCCAAAAGCTACCCCACTATAACGGGCATCATCGTTTATAACATCTGTATGAAACACAAAGGTCCCCACTCTCATACTCATTTTCCAATCAGGACTTGCGTTAATAGATTGATAGGCAGTCGCCGCAAGATCAAAAGGCATGATTCGGTAACTCAGTTTAAAATTTTCCTTGGTATTGACTTCAATACGGTTAAACCCAATATTTAAATGCCAGCGAGCCCAGAAGTCGCGATTGGCCGCGGCATTTTCAATAATAGAAGTCCCTGCAGAATTTACAATTTTAGAAGGCCAGACATAATCGTAGTTTCCAGATTTGGCAAATTCCCGAACCAGCCGTTTACTTTCAAAAACCAGGTAACCTCCAAGAGCTCCCTGCCCTAAACCTTTAAGCAATGTCTTTCCAAGTTTCTGTTCTGGTTCTTTATTTATGATCGCTCCAACTCCACCTAATACACTGCCAATTCCAATATTAAAAAGACCGGCTTCAAAATCATTGTTCTGGGCTGTAGATTTGGAAGAAAAAATCAAGAATAAAATTAGAGGAAGAAAAACAGAAAACTTCAAGGTGGTATTTTAATGATTGATGGGCTCCTACAAGTATAATCATTTTTAATAGATTGCAGGAAAATCAATATTTTGAAGAATATATTTTACTTTATTCTAGGCTGTTTTGTTCTCACCTCCTGTAGTAAAGAAAACCTGTATGATTTTAAAGATCTAACAACCGAACGGGATTATATATACAACGTAAGGGCGTATGCTGCAGACTCAACAAAAGTCATAGATTACAAGGTGACAGTATTTCAAACCAATGGATATAACCAACAAATTAACTACCCATACGGGACAGCATCCGGCAGAAATAAAAATTATCATACTTCCGAATATAGTGTCAAAGGCTATAAAGAAAATGGAGTGCTAATTACTCCAAGAGAAAATATTAAAAGAATATGGGTCATCTGTTATGAAGTAGGATCTACGAATGTTTACGATGAATTACTTTTTCAGTATATAACCGAAGATATAACTCCAGTATTTGTAGGCTATAATTTTGAAACCGATCAGAGAATTGTAGAATACCGGGAAGAATAAATAAAATTAAGAAGCTTTAGCCACAAATACACGCTTTCGCTTTTGATGTATTTGAGCAAGGTACCTGTTGGTTTCTTTAAATTTCGGACTTAATCGAGCCAAAAATCCATCGGCTGTATCTGTCATTTCCATGCCACACTTTTTACATTGATACTCATGCACATGGTTCGTGATGTCTTTAGACACTCTTAACTTGTGTCCGAAAATGTTGCAATAAACCTTTGCAAATGAAAATAAGGTAGGATTCAGTTTTTTCATATTAAGGTTAAATTTCTGGTTTCTAGATTACTAAATTATAAAAAAAAGTTAATAGTTCGACAAAACGCATTTATTAATCGATGAAATGCATAATTGTTCTTAAATTGTTCATATCTTCCATATACGAATTGTGACCGTTTTCCATTTCATGGAACTCACAGTCGCAATCATCGGAAAGCCTTGATATTTCATTGATTTCCAATATTGGATCCTGTTTTCCGGCAACAATAATTTTCTGGCCTGAAAAGCGTCTCAGCTCTTCCAAATAATTCATACGATTTTTCATACCGTTTAGAGCAGCTTGTATATTTTCAGCCTTCATTTTGAATGCCCGGGACTTTAAAAATTCAATTTCTGAAGCAAATTCTATTTTACTCTTTTCAGAATAAAGATTAGAAATCGCCATGCTTACAAAAGCCTCCTTATTTTTCCCGACCAGTTTCACAGATCTTTCCCGAATTTTTTGCTTTTCCACAGTATCCTCAACCGGTGTTGAATTAATCAACATTAGGTTCTTTATCATCATAGGAAAATTTTTAAGGAATTCCAAACTAACATAACCTCCCATACTATGCCCGGCTATACTAACCTCCTCTATTCCAAGCGTTTTTAACACCTCCCGAACCACATCTGCCATAAGCCGCATGCTATGTACCTCTGCAATTCCTTCGGAATTTCCATGACCGGGTAGATCAATGCAAATAATCTGCCGTTCCTTTTGGAGGTCTTTCACCATTGGATTCCATATTTCGGAATCTTCTAGAAATCCGTGCAAGAGAACTAATGGGACTTTGTTACCTGCTCCCTGAATTTTATAATATATTTTTCCGTTTTTATGATTTATTTCGCTCAATCCAATATTGTTTTAATAAGCATCTTCATTACTTTTTTTCATTGATAAAAAAAGTAACCAAAAAAATCTAGGCTCACGAAACTTTATCTGAATTTATCGTTCACCACCTAAATTTTAAGAACTCGCTAGGAATATTCAATATGTTTATAATATTTCATTTTGCTCAAACAGCTTAAAATTTTACGGCGCTTTCACTTTAAATTTTACGATAAACTTTCGGTAGGCCAGTAAAAAATATAAATTATTCAACTTTTGTAATAAATCTAAGAAGTGAGGAGTTTTATACGCCCATATCTAAACATCAAGAAAATTTAGAAAATTCTACGAGCTAGGAGTGAAAAATAATTTCAAAATTCGAGGCAAGCTTTTGATGATTAACCTCTCCATGAGAAATCCAAAAAAACCGCGAACCCAGGAATAAAAATTCAGGAATTCGCGGTAAATATTATTGTTTAAATTTTCCTTAAGAAACCAGAGTTAGGAATTCATAATATCCTCTATTTCTTCGATTTCTATTGGTATATTCCCCATCAAATTAAACGGCTCTCCTTTTTCCTGGATCACCACATCATCTTCCAGTCTAATTCCAAAACCTTCATCCGGTAAATAAATCCCCGGCTCTACGGTAAACACTTGATTTGCTTCCATAGGTTCAGTCAAAATTCCGTAATCATGCGTATCCAGACCAATATGGTGGGAAGTCCCGTGCATAAAATACTTTTTGTAAGCTGGCCAGTCCGGATCTTCATTTTGAACATCAGCTTTATCCAGTAAGCCAAGCTCAAGCAATTCTGAAGTCATCATTTTCCCAACCTCAACATGGTACTCTTTCCACATTGTTCCCGGAACCAACATTTTTGTCGCGTCTTTCTTTACTTTATTTACCGAATTATAAACCTGCTTTTGGCGGTCTGTATATCTTCCAGAAACCGGAATGGTTCTACTAAGATCACTGGAATAATTTGCATATTCCGCACCCGTATCCAGAAGAATAAGATCACCCTCCTTGCACTGGTGCCTGTTTTCTATATAGTGCAACACATTCGCATTATTACCGCTGGCGATAATAGGCGTATAAGCAAAACCTTTAGAACGATTTCTTATCATTTCATGATAATATTCCGCTTCAATTTCATATTCCCAAACCCCGGGTTTTACAAATTTCAAGGTTCTTCTAAAAGCTTTATCGGTAATATCACATGCCTTTTGCATAAGATCTAATTCAATAGGATCTTTTACAGAACGCAATCTTTGTAGAATAGGATTTGCTTTTGCTACCTGGTGGGCAGGATATTTTTCTTTACACCATTTTATAAAGCGATCATCTCTTGTTTCAGTTTGATGATTTGCTCTATAATGTTCATTTGTATTTAAATAAACCGTTTCACACTGCGTCATCACCTCAAAAAAGACTTTTTCAAAATCTTTCATCCAGTAAACAGTTTTTATACCGCTTACATCAAAAGCATCGTCTTTTGTAAGCTTCGCCCCTTCCCAAACAGCAATATGTTCATTGGTTTCCGTTAGAAAAAGAATCTCACGATGCTTTTCCTCAGGAGCATCGGGAAATAAAACCAATACACTTTCGTCCTGATCTACCCCACTCAGGTAAAAAATATCACGATTTTGCTGAAAAGGCATGGTACTATCGGCACCTATTGGATAAACGTCATTTGAATTGAAAACAGCCAGGCTTTTTGGCTTCATCTTCTCCATGAAGTTTTTGCGGTTTTTTATAAAGAGTTTCGAATCTATTCTATCATATTTCATAAATAAATCTTTTCAATTTTTTCAAAATTAAAAGGAATTAAACGTAAAAGCTATAAAAGCGATTTAAAATTTAGAGTAATACAGACTTTTACTAATTTAGATGGAATCAACTATCATTTTATCAATCCATCAATGCAACTAGAAAATTACAAGTCTTTCGAAACTGAAAGACTTCTCATTAGACCCACCTCACTTGATGATGCAGAATTTATATTCCAGCTTTTGAATTCACCGAAATGGCTTCAAAACATTGGAGATAGGAATATCTGTAGTATTAAAGATGCTGAAAAATATATTTCTGCAAAAATGCACACACAACTTACAAGGTTAGGTTTCTCCAATAATACCGTAATTAGAAAATCTGATCAAAGAAAAATTGGCACCTGTGGCCTCATTGACCGGGAAGGCCTGGATAGCATAGATATTGGATTTGCTTTCATGCCGGAATTCGAGAAAATGGGCTATGCTTTTGAAGCAGCCAGCGTACTGATGAAAGCTGCCAGAAATGAATTCAAATTAAAGGAATTAAGCGCTATTACCCTGGAAGAAAATACAGGATCCAGAAATTTATTAAAGAAATTAGGTTTCGAGTTTCAGGAAAAAATTAAAATCCCAAATGACCCTAAAGAACTGATGCTTTATTACAAAGAGCTTTGACTTTAACCTACTGTTATTCGTAAATTCCCAGTCTGTTTTTTAGACGAATATTGTCTTTTTGAAGTTGTTTTATCTGCCGAAGCAAGTGATCTATAGCCTCCAGTCCTTCCAAATTAATGTCTAATTCACGATGTAAACGCATCATTTTTTCAAAATCTGCCAGGTGATCGCAATGTACATATTCAGTCTCCTCTATAATAACTATCTCTAAAATTCCACTCTCAGAAAGTGAGCTTACAAACTGGCGTTCTACTTTGTAGCGACTACAAATTTCTTCTGCAGGAATTAAGTCTTCTTTTTTCATATTCCTGTTTTTTTAAGTTCATGAAATAACTCCTTTTGCCTCTCAGTTAAATGCTCCGGCACTTTCACCTTATAAGTAATATACAAATCCCCAAACTGATCTTTCATTTTATACTTCGGAAAACCTTTCCCTTTCAATTTCACCTTAGTGCCATTTTGAGTTCCTGGCTTTACCTTAAGACTTACTTTTCCATTAAAAGTCTTTACCTGAATTTCTCCGCCTAAAGTAGCTGTACTTAGGCTAATCTCTTCCGTAGAATACAAATTCTCTTTTTCTCTTCGGAAAGAAGTATCGTTTAGAATTTTAAAGCTTATAAAAAGATCTCCTTTAGGCCCACCCTGAATTCCAGGACCACCATGACTTTTAATCTTTATAGTTTGACCATTCTCTACACCGGCTGGCACCGTAATTCTAATATTCTTAGCATTTACGGTAAGGGTATGTTTCTGACTTTCGTAAATATCACTTAATCTTAACTGAAGTTCAGCGTTAAAATCCTGTCCCTTAAAATGTGCATTGCGATGAGCTCCTTCAGCCCTTGCCCTGCCCCCAAACATTTGTTCAAAAAAATCTGAAAAGGTATCATCATCAAAATTTCCGGAATAGGATCGTGATTGACCACTCCCCCCAAAGCCTCCTCCAAATCCACCTGAAGCTGCCTGTTGTTTCTTTGCTTCTTCAAATTGATCTGCATGCTTCCAGTCTTTTCCGTATTCATCATATTTCTTGCGCTTTTCTTGATCGCTTAATACTTCATGAGCTTCATTTATCTGTTGAAATCTTGCCTGGGCTTCTTTGTTATCCGGGTTTAAATCTGGATGATATTTACGCGCTAGTTTTCTATAGGCCTTTTTGACATCAGCTTTGGTAGCAGATTTATCAATTTCTAAAAGTTTGTAGTAATCTATGAAGCTCATTAACTATAACTATTTTAATCCCTAAAGATTCCCGGATTCATTTCTTTTTTCTTAAGCTGACTTTCTATTAGACCAATCTGACCAAGATGATAAATATCATGCTGTATAACTCCATTCAATAAAGAATAAAAGTCATAATCTTTACCATTCACTTTTTCTTCAAGATAAGAATCATCCTCTTTCTTATTAAGACACTTATATATCTCGCTTTGTGCAGCAACAAGTTTGCGCTTTAGAGCCTCCCATTCTTCCTGGGTATGCACTTTAATATCAGGCCAGTCTTTTTCGGTATCAATCTCGATTGAAAATTCGTCGTTACATTTTAATTTTTCAATAGCAAAAGTCTTCCAGGCAATTAAATGTCCAACAATTTGAGCAGCACTATGAGATTCTGGATTGCAGGTTTTGTATCCTATCACATAGGGTACATTTTCAAGCTTCCGCATTACCGAATCACCATACCACGGTTCACCTTCAAAAACTTCTGAAAGAGATTTAATTATATTTTCAGTTCTGTTTTTCATCGTAGGGATAAATGAAATAGGAAATTACGAAAATTGCCTTTTTACTGCAGTTAAGCTTTTGCTAAAACAAAGATTATTCATTAAGATGATTACTTTAAGAATTGTTTAAAGGCCTAATCTGCAAGCCACTCTCACTCAAAGGTTCAACAAATTATCCGCTACTTTAAATTAGTTCTAAATAGTGGCTAAAAAGAACTCCAAAGTTTGTTAAAAATTAGAAGGAAGCGTATTTTTGCGGCACTTTATCTAAATAATTCAAAACATTTATGGCGAAATCTGCGCTTTTAAAGTCATCATTGGCGAAAAAATACTGGATGGCTTTCACAGGCCTTTTTCTGTGCCTGTTTTTAGTAGGTCACCTATTCGGAAATTTACAATTGTTGTTACCGGTAACAGAAGCTGCTAAAGATCAGTTTAATGAATATGCACTATTCATGACGACGAATCCGGCGGTTAAGATATTATCTTATATCACCTACCTCAGTATTATTTTCCATGCTATTGATGGAATAATGCTTACAATTAATAATCGTAAAGCAAGACCTACCGGTTATGTAAGTTTTAAACCCTCAACAAACACCATGTGGTCTTCCAGAAATATGGGGATCCTGGGAACTGTCATTCTTGCATTTATTGTAATTCATATGACGATGTTCTGGGGAGAAATGAAATTTGGCGGACTTGATGAAACAATTTATACTACTGCAAACGGAGAAGAAGTAAAAGATCTTTACACTTTGACGCTCAAAACTTTTCAAGATGCTCAGTACGGGCTAATTTGGGCTATTGCGTATGCTTTAGCTATGTTGGCAATTGGTTTTCACCTGTCTCATGGTTTTGCCAGCGGATTTCAGTCACTTGGTGTTAATCATCCTAAGTACAATGGGTTTATCAGAAAGTTTGGCTATGCTTTTGCGGTTTTAGTCCCTCTGGCATTCGCAGTGATCCCTTTTTATATTCACTTTGTACTAGAAAAAATTTAAGCTATGGGAATATTTGAATCTAATGCACCTAAAGGCCCATTGGCAGAAAAGTGGACCAATCATAAAAATTCTATAGACCTGGTTAATCCTGCCAACAAACGTAATATAGACGTGATCGTTGTGGGAACAGGACTTGCCGGCGGTAGTGCCGCAGCAACGCTTGCTGAACTTGGCTATAATGTAAAAACATTTTGTTATCAGGATTCTCCTCGTAGAGCGCACTCTATTGCAGCTCAGGGAGGGATAAATGCAGCAAAAAATTATCAGGGAGATGGTGATTCTGTTTACCGTCTTTTCTATGATACTGTAAAAGGAGGCGATTATCGTTCCAGAGAATCCAATGTTTACAGACTTGCTCAGGTTTCAGGAAATATCATTGACCAATGTGTGGCTCAGGGAGTTCCTTTTGCCCGTGAATACGGTGGACTTCTTGATAACCGTTCTTTTGGTGGGGTTCTTGTTTCAAGAACTTTCTATGCAAAAGGACAAACAGGACAACAGCTATTGCTCGGAGCCTATTCAGCAATGAATCGCCAGATCAACCGTGGAAAGATCAAATCTTACAACAGGCATGAAATGCTTGATATTGTAAAAGTTGATGGAAAAGCCCGTGGGATTATCGCAAGAAACCTGGTAACCGGGGAACTTGAAAGACACTCAGCTCACGCAGTGGTAGTTGCTTCAGGAGGATATGGGAACGTATTCTTCCTTTCTACTAATGCCATGGGAAGTAACGTCACTGCTGGCTGGAAAATACACAAAAAGGGCGCTTATTTTGCGAACCCTTGTTTTACGCAGATCCACCCAACCTGTATTCCGGTTTCAGGAGATCATCAGTCTAAATTGACCCTGATGTCTGAATCACTTCGGAATGATGGTAGAATATGGGTTCCGAAGAAAAAAGAAGATGCTGAAGCTATTAAAGCCGGGAAGAAAAAACCAACAGAGCTTTCAGAAGAAGAAAGAGATTACTATTTAGAGAGAAGATATCCTGCATTTGGTAACCTGGTGCCACGTGATGTCGCATCCAGAGCAGCCAAAGAACGTTGTGATGCAGGTTTCGGAGTAAATAAAACAGGAGAAGCAGTTTATCTTGATTTTAGTGCAGCCATCGTGCGTTATGGTAAAGAAGCTGCGACTACCAGGAAAATTAGCAATCCTTCTGATGCTGAAATTAAAAAATTAGGAAAAGAAGTTGTGGAGGCCAAATATGGTAACCTTTTCCAGATGTATGAGAAGATCGTAGATCAAAATCCATACGAAACTCCAATGATGATTTATCCTGCGGTACACTATACCATGGGTGGTGTCTGGGTTGATTATAACCTTCAAACTACAATTCCTGGTTGTTACGCGATTGGAGAAGCAAACTTCTCAGATCACGGAGCAAACAGACTTGGAGCCTCTGCCTTGATGCAAGGACTTGCTGATGGATATTTCGTTTTACCATATACTATAGGAAACTATTTATCTGATGATATTAGAACCGGAACAATCCCGACAGATTCTGCTGAATTTGATGCTGCAGAAACTGAAGTTCGTGAGAGACTGGAAAAATTCATCAATACAAAAGGAACAAAATCTGTAGATCACTTTCATAAAATTCTTGGTAAGATTATGTGGAATAAGGTTGGAATGGCAAGAAATGCTAAAGGTCTTAAAGAAGCAATTACAGAGATCAAAGAACTTCGTGAAGAATTCTGGAAAGATGTGCGAGTTCCTGGAAATACGATGGAAATGAATGCTGAGCTTGAAAAAGCAGGTCGTGTGGCAGATTTCCTTGAATTGGGTGAATTATTTGCAAAAGATGCATTGCATAGGGAAGAATCCTGTGGTGGTCACTTTAGAGAAGAATACCAGACCGAAGAAGGGGAAGCGATGCGTGATGATGAGAACTTTATGTACGTAGCAGCCTGGGAATACACAGGTAATCCCGCAGATGCTATTCTTCATAAAGAAGATTTAGATTATGAAAATATTCAGGTAAAAACAAGGAGTTATAAATAGAATTGAGATTTGAGATTTGAGAATTGAGACATTCGTCCCGATAATTCTAAAATCTCATTTCTAATTACTCAATACTTAAAGTATGAACCTTACATTAAAAATATGGCGTCAGAAAAACGCCGATACAAAAGGAAAAATGCAAACCTACCAGGTTTCAGATATTTCTACTGATATGTCTTTTCTTGAAATGATGGATGTTCTTAACGAACAGCTTATTGACAAAGGAGACGAACCTGTCGCTTTTGATCACGATTGTCGTGAGGGAATTTGCGGATCTTGTAATCTACAGATCAACGGTGAGCCTCATGGACCAGATCGCGGGGTTACTACCTGCCAGTTACACATGAGAAGTTTCAAAGACGGCGATACGATCGTTATTGAACCATTCAGAGCAAAGGCATTTCCGGTAATTAAGGATTTGGTGGTAGACCGCAGCTCATTTGACAGAATTCAGCAAGCCGGTGGATATATTTCTGTTAATACTTCAGGAAATACCCAGGATGCAAACTCTATCCCTGTAGATAAAGAAAGTGCTGATATGTCTTTCTACGCCGCTACCTGTATTGGTTGTGGAGCTTGTGTTGCTGCATGTAAAAATGCCAGCGCCATGCTATTTACCTCGGCTAAAGTGAGTCAGTTTGCCTTACTTCCGCAGGGAGAAGTTGAAGCAGACCGTAGAGTACTACAAATGGTAGAGCAGATGGATAAAGAAGGTTTTGGTAATTGTACCAATACCGGAGCTTGTGAAATTGAATGTCCTAAAGGAATTTCTTTAGAGAATATCGCGAGAATGAATAGAGAATATTTGAAAGCCAGCGTTAAGTAAATCGCTTTTAAAATAAATATAGAGGAGCCCGGACTTTGTAGTCCGGGTTTTTTTATGCATTTTATTTAAAAATTGCAAGATGTCGGGACTTCCTAAATTCAATTCCAAATTACCTGGTACCAAGACCAGTATTTTTTCAATAATGAGTAAAATGGCCAATGATTATAATGCCATTAATTTATCCCAGGGATTTCCAAATTTTGAAACCGATCAGAAATTAAAAGATCTTGTCACCAAAGCCATGAATGAGGGATACAATCAATACCCTCCAGATTCAGGAATTAAAGTCTTAAGGGAAGAGATTTCAAAAAAGATCAAATCTCTTTATGGAAAAGAGTATAATCCAGATTCAGAAATAACAATTACTTCCGGAGCTACTGAAGCTTTATATTGTGCTATAACAGCCTTTGTTAATAAAGGAGACGAAGTCATTGTTTTAAAACCGGCTTACGACACTTATGAGCCTACGATAAAAATAAATGGCGGTAAACCAGTTCAGATTCAATTAAAAGGCGAAAATTATAAGCTAGACTGGGACGAAGTAAGATCGACGGTTAATTCTAAAACCAGAATGATCATTATTAATACTCCGCATAATCCAACCGGAACTATTCTTTCTCAAGAAGATATGCTGGAACTGCAAAAGATTCTTTCAGAAACTAATATTATCTTACTTAGTGATGAAGTTTATGAGCATTTAATTTTTGATAAGGAACAGCATCAAAGCGTCTCAAAGTTTCCAGGACTCTCTGAAAGATCTATCGTTTGCGCATCCTTTGGAAAGACTTTTCACAATACCGGATGGAAAACGGGATATTGCGTAGCTCCTGAAAAATTAATGAAAGAAATTAGAAAAATTCATGAGCTTACGGTTTTTTCTGTAAATCATCCCATGCAAAGAGCTTATGTAGATTATTTGAAGGATCCCAGCACCTATTTAGATCTTTCAAATTTTTACCAGACAAAAAGGGATCTTTTTCTAAATTTGATAAAAGATTCGAAATTTAGTTATACCCCTTCTAAAGGAACCTATTACCAGCTTTTAAATTTTTCCGGGATAACCGATGAAAATGATGTAAATTTCGCTGAGAGATTAGTAAAACAACATGGATTAGCCTCAATTCCTGTATCAAAATTTAATATTAACGAGAAGGATAACAGCCAGTTAAGATTCTGTTTTGCAAAAACAGACGACACACTGGAGAAGGCGGCGGAAATACTTTGTAAATTATAGATGAATTTCAACATTAAGATCCGTGAACAGGATTTTGTTTTGCATCCGTTTGGCGCCGTGTACTGGCCAGAACAGGAAGTACTACTAATTGCAGATGTCCATCTTGGAAAAGTTTCGCATTTTAGGAAACATGGTAGCGCGGTTCCGCTAAAAGCAGTCAAACAAAATTTTTTAAATCTTGACCAGTTAAGAAAAGAGTTTGATCCTGAACACATTGTATTTTTAGGAGATCTTTTTCATAGTTCTCTTAATATAGAGTGGAATATGTTTGAAGAATGGATAAACAGTATAGACAACCAGGTCTATCTCATTACCGGAAATCATGATATTATTTCTCCGTTAAAATATGAAGACCTCGGAATCAAAATTTTTTCTGATATACAGGTCGCAGGTTTTCATTTAAGTCATCATCCGGAAGATTTTGAGGAACATTTTAATCTTTGCGGACATATTCATCCCGGTTTTAAAATGAGAGGAAATGGAAAACAATTAATTAAATTATCTTGTTTCTTTAAAAGCAAAAATCAAATGATACTTCCAGCTTTTGGAGAATTCACTGGAAATTATTTCATGGAACCTGAAGCAGGAGATCGTATTTTCGCTATTACCGGCAAGGAAGTTATTCCGGTGCATTAAATCCCCCAAAATGATAAAAAAACTAGCCGTTCTTAATTTTATTTCTGTAATAATAAACATCGCAACAAATTTCTTTGCGCAAACTGGTAAAATAAATAACACCACCATAGGTGAGCTTAGTGATAAGAGCGCTAACCTCTTCACTCCTGCAGATTATGCTTTTTCTATCTGGGGACTTATTTTTCTGAGTCTCCTGGTTTGCTCCAGTTTTATGATTTATCAAGCATTTACAGGCGGTAAGTTTACCAAATTCATCGAAAATACCTCAATTTGGTTTATTGTAGCAAACCTGGGCACCGCACTATGGGTAGTCACCTGGTTGTATGAATTTACGGGAATGTCAGTAGTCCTAATGTTCCTTGTACTAGCCAAACTTTTAAAGCTTATCATTAACAACGACATGGAGGTTTGGGATGCCCCCTTTAAAGTTATTGCGTTTTACTGGTGGCCAATCTGTTTATATTCAGGATGGATCACTGTTGCCAGTATCGCCAATATGGCCGCCTGGTTAACCGAAATTGGATGGGATGGTGCCGTTTTTTCTGAAATTGAATGGACCGTTATTATGATAGGTGTGGCTGTAATCATTAATCTTTTGATGATCTACCTTAGAAACATGCGGGAATTCGCCGCTGTAGGCGTATGGGCATTAATAGCCATCTATTTAAGGCATCAGGGCACTGAAGAATTTATTGCGAAAACAGCACTGGCTGGTGCCATTCTTTTATTTCTAAATATTGCTTATCATGGATTCAAAAACAGAAAATCGAATCCCATGTATAAATTACTGGCTGGAAATTAGAAATTTTCATTTTCAGACGCACTACTCCTGAATCTTAAACTCGGAATTTTGTAAATTTGATAAAAACATAGCCATGAAAACAATAGAATTAAAGGTTAATTCAAGAATATATGACCGGTTGCTCTGGTTACTTAGGCAGTTTAACCCCGATGATATGTTAATTATAGAAAGAGATAAAGAACAAGAATATCTCCAAAATGAACTTAAAAAGATCGATGAAGGTAGCGCAAAATTTATGAGCCTGGAAGATTTGGATAATCTTTTAGAAGATCAGATAAAAAAATATGAAAATTAGAATTTTAGAGGGTTTTTCTCTAAAATTAGCGCTTCAGTTAGAATACATTGCTAGAGATAAACCTGAAGCAGCAAGAAAATTTAAAAACGATATATTATCTCTCATAAAACGTATTCCTTCCATGCCTTATATCCATAGGCAATCTATTTATTTTGAAGATGAAAATATTAGGGAATTAATCTTCAAAGGTTATAAAATTGTTTACCGGATAAAAATTCAGAAGAATTTAATTGAAGTTTTTGGGTTTATAAAAGATGAAGCCAAACTTTAAATCTCAAACTTAGAATTTTAAACTTTTTTACACCATTGCCTTGATATCACTTCCCCAACTCGGGTAAGAAAATATCATTCCTTTCAAAGTTTCACAATTAAGCTTACCGCACATTGCCATTACAAACATATTGATCATTTCTCCTGCATCGGGTCCTAACAAATGGGCGCCAAGAACAAGTCCGGTTTCTTTATCTATCAAAGTTTTATAAGCATAATAATCGTCATTGATCCTTTTGGCATTAAACCACTTTGGTACAAGTTTTTGCTCTACTTTGAAGTCATAACCTTTTTCTTTTGCTTCTTTTTCATTTAAACCTACTGAAGCCAGATTTGGCAGGGTAAATACCACAGAAGGTTGCGGGGGATAATCAACCGTTTTATCACGATCTTTGTCGAGAATATTACCGGCTACTATTCGTGCTTCCTGAGAAGACAATGGTGTTAATGGGAGACCTTCACTGTCCGAAACATCTCCACAGGCATATACATTTTTATTTGTTGGGCTCTGTAGATGTTCATTTACGATAATTCCTTTCTTAGAAAAATCAACATTCCCATTTTCAAGGTCCAGATCATCAATAGACGGAACTCTTCCGGCAGTATTTAACACAAGTTTTGCCTTTAGTTCGATCTGTTTCCCGTTTTGGTTTGCAATTACTCTGTAATTCGTCTGAAGTTTCTCAACCTCGGTTACTTCTGAATCAAAAACGAATTTAATTCCAATTTCTTCAGAAGCTTTCTGAAGATGTTTCACCATAGCTTCATCAAAATTTCCTAAAGCTCTGGATTCACCTTCTACTACGGTAACATTTGCTCCACATCTGGCTGCAATATGTGCAAACTCCATCCCTATATAACCGGCACCTATAAAAATGATACTTTCAGGAAGTTCTTCCAGTTCCAGAAAATCATCACTTATTATTGGCAAATCTCTCCCCGGAATTGGCAATTCCAAAGCTTTATTTCCGGTTGCGATCACGATCTTTTTTGCCTTAACCGTCTTTCCTTCTACAGAAAGTGTATTCTCGTCTAGAAATTTCGGGGATTGATGGTACATTTTAATACCTAAAGCTTTCATATCCTTTTCTGTAGCTGCAGGAACAGCGCTGGTAAAGGTTTCTTTAAATTTCATTAAATCCTTCCAGCTAAATTCAGGCATTTTAGTAATTCCATGACCTTTCATTTTTTCAGCCCTATCAAGAATCTCGGTCAATCCTACCAGGACCTTTTTCGGGTCACAACCACGATTCGCACAAGTACCACCAAATTCCCTATTATCGGCAATAGCCACTTTTAAACCTTCAGCAATACATTCTTCGGCAACGCTTTTTCCTGCAGTTCCGGTTCCTATTATAAAAACATCAAACTCTTCAATTCCCATATTTAATTATATCGTTTTAACTACGCCACCATCAACACGCAAAGATGCTCCATTGGTTGCAGAAGATAACGGACTGGCTACATATGCAATCATATTCGCGATCTCCTGAGGATCTGCAAACCGTTGAATTAAAGATGTAGGCCTTGCCTCGTTAAAAAATTCTTTTTCTATTTCTTTTTTTTCAGCTTCATTAGAAGCATCAACCATATCCTGTACCCCCTCAGAAAAAGTAGGTCCTGGCAACACACTATTTACCGTGACATTGGTGCCTTTGGTCGTTTCTGCTAAACCTCTGGATACTGCCAGTTGTGCTGTTTTGGTCATTCCATAATGAATCATTTCCACAGGAATATTAAAAGCACTTTCACTGGAAATAAAAATTATTCGCCCAGAATCCTTCTTTAGCATGCCCGGTAAAAAAGCACGGGAAAGCCTAACTCCACTTAATACATTTACTTTGTAAAACTCCAACCATTCTTCATCTGGAATTTCTGTAAATTCTTTTTGTCCAAAAATCCCGACATTATTTATTAGAATATCCAGTTCTCCGATCTCGCTAATAAGTTGTTTAATCTCTTCCTCTTTCGAGAAATCACAGGCAATTCCGGAAATATTTACATTTGAAATTTCCTTTTTCAGGTTTCCAATTGCCTTATTGACAGATTCCTCTGAACGGCCATTTATAATCACCTCTGCTCCTTCCGCAGCCAAGGTTTTTGCCGTAGCATATCCAATTCCTTTAGTAGAACCGGAAATAAAAGCTTTTTTTCCTTTAAGTTTTAAGTCCATTTATTGTTTTGCTTTTTTCAACCACAAGCCTTTCACATCATTTTCCAGATAAAATATCAAGAAGAAAATATATAGGGCATATAACATCTGCGTCCCTACTGCAGCCCAATCTTCCTTAAACGCACTACCTACAATTAGGATAATCATCAAAATAGCTGCTGCAGTAAGTGCTTTTCTACTAAATATTCCAAGGAGGATCATTCCCCCTAAAATTAATTCTACAAATGGGATCGCAAAGGCAATAGGCTTCACGAGAACTGCTGGCAGCATACTCTTTTCAAAACCATCTACAACCCCATCAGCAAACTGTGCCAGTTTAGGCATTCTAACCAGTCCATGGATAAAAAAGTTAATTCCTAATGTAATTCTTGCCAGAAAATAAGCAAGCTGCTTGTAACTCATTATGGATTTTCGTGAAAGTTAAGTAATGAATGAGTGTTCTTGTGTTATGGAAGTTATAAATATGTAGAATGATATTTAATCGTTAAAAATCAATTAACTGGTTGTAAGGCAATTTGGATGAAATTATATTTGCAGTAATGAGTACAAGTCTTATCGCCCAGAAATTTGCACAGTCCCCGCAACAGCAGGAACTGCGCAACGCTATTGCCTCCTTCGAAAAAAATCAATCTAACATTCATCTTAAAGGTCTGGTAGGTTCTGCATTGTCTTTTGTAGTGGCAGATGCTTTTAAGGAATCTGACCATCCTTTCCTCTTGATCTTTAATGATAAAGAGGAAGCAGCCTATTATTTGAATGACCTGGAACAGCTGGTTGGGGAAAAGAATGTGCTTTTTTATCCCGGAAGCTATAGAAGACCTTATCAAATTGAGGAAACCGATAACGCGAATGTTCTGCTTAGGGCTGAAGTTTTAAACCGGATAAACTCCAGAAAAAAACCGGCCTTAATTGTTACTTATCCCGATGCTTTATTTGAAAAAGTTGTAACCAGAAAAGAACTGGACAAGAGTACGCTCAAAATTGCCGTTGGCGATGAACTCTCTATAGACTTTGTAAATGAGGTGCTCTTTGAATATCAGTTCAAAAGAGTTGATTTTGTAACTGAACCAGGAGAGTTTTCTGTTCGAGGAGGAATTATAGATGTGTTTTCCTTTAGTCATGATGAACCCTATAGAATTGAATTTTTCGGCGATGAAATAGACAGTATCAGAACTTTTGATGTGGAAACACAGCTTTCCACAGATAAAAAGAAGAAGATCTCTGTAATGCCCAATGTGGAAAACAAACATTTAGATGAAGTTAGAGAGAGTTTTCTAAAATATATTTCAGCAAAGACCATCGTTTTTATCAAGAACCTTGACCTGCTTTCAGCTCAAGCTGACAAGCTGTATAAAAAAGCAGAGGAAGCTTTTAAGGAACTTTCAGAAGATGTAAAGCATAGTGAGCCTAAAGAACTTTTTTGTGATGGCGGGCTTATTAAAAAACAATTGAGCGAGTACGCTTCAGTAGAATTAAGTACTCAGGCATTTCTCAAGGCAGAGAAAACTATTGCATTTAATACCAAACCCCAACCTTCTTTTAATAAGCAATTTGATTTACTTATTGAAAATCTTGTGGAGAATCAAGAGGCGGGATATACCAATTTCATATGCTGTGTAAGCGACCAGCAGGCAAAGCGTTTTCATGATATTTTTGAAGATCAGGATAAAGAAGTAAAATATCAGACTCCGGTTTTTTCCATGTTCCAGGGATTTGTAGATGAAGATTTAAAAACGGTTTGTTATACAGATCACCAGATATTTGAGCGTTATCATAAATTCAGCCTTAAAAATGGATACGCCAAAAAACAGGCAATAACCCTGAAAGAACTTACCAATCTTGAGGTTGGAGATTATGTTACCCATATAGACCACGGAATTGGAAAATTTGGAGGACTTCAGAAAATTGATGTAGAAGGCAAAAAACAGGAAGCTATAAAACTGATCTACGGAGAACGGGATATCTTATACCTAAGCATTCATTCACTTCATAAGATTTCCAAGTTCAACGGAAAGGACGGCAAACCTCCAAAAATTTATAAACTTGGAAGCAATGCCTGGAAAAATCTGAAGAAGAAAACAAAAGCGCGTGTTAAGCATATTGCCTATGATCTTATTAAGTTATATGCGAAAAGAAGACTTGAAAAAGGATTCAAATTTGACCCGGATTCCTATTTACAACACGAACTGGAGGCTTCATTTATGTATGAAGACACTCCTGACCAAAGTTCATCTACTGCAGCAGTAAAAGCTGATATGGAAAACGAACGCCCAATGGATCGCCTGGTATGTGGGGATGTTGGATTTGGTAAAACTGAAATCGCCATAAGAGCCGCATTTAAAGCAGTAGATAACAATAAGCAGGTAGCGATCCTAGTTCCTACGACTATTCTGGCATTTCAACATCATCGAACATTTACTGAACGTTTAAAAGATTTTCCGGTAAGGATAGATTATTTAAACCGCTTTAGAACTGCGAAAGAACGTAAAGAAACTTTAGCCGATCTGGAAGCTGGTAAGGTGGATATTATCATCGGGACACATCAATTGGTTAGTAAAGCGGTAAAATTTAAAGATCTTGGCTTACTTGTGGTTGACGAAGAACAGAAATTTGGGGTGGCTGTAAAAGATAAATTAAAGACTATCAAAGAAAATGTGGATACGCTAACGCTTACTGCAACACCAATTCCGAGAACACTTCAGTTTAGTTTGATGGCGGCACGTGATCTTTCAACGATTACCACTCCCCCACCAAACCGGTATCCAATTGAAAGCCATGTGATCCGTTTTTCCGAAGAAACTATTCGGGATGCTGTTTCTTATGAAATTCAACGTGGCGGACAGGTTTTCTTTATCCACAATCGAGTTGAAAACATCAAGGAAGTGGCCGGGATGATCCAGAGGCTGGTTCCCGATGCTAAAATTGGCGTTGGACATGGACAGATGGAGGGTAAGAAACTGGAAAAACTGATGTTAAGCTTTATTAACGGGGAGTTTGATGTCCTGGTTTCAACGACTATCGTAGAAAGCGGATTGGATGTTTCTGAAGCAAATACTATTTTTATTAATAACGCCAATAATTTTGGACTTTCTGATCTTCACCAGATGCGTGGCCGTGTTGGTAGAAGCAATAAAAAGGCATTTTGTTATTTTATTACTCCGCCTTACTCAGCGATGACGGAAGATGCACGGAAAAGAATTACCGCGCTGGAACAATTTTCAGAACTGGGAAGCGGATTTAATATTGCCATGAAAGATTTGGAGATTCGTGGAGCAGGAGATTTGCTTGGTGGGGAACAAAGCGGCTTCATCAATGATATTGGTTTTGATACGTATCAAAAAATTCTAAATGAAGCGATTGAAGAGTTAAAAGAAAATGAATTCCGTGATCTATATGCCGAAACTGAAGATGTAGAACACAAAGACTTTGTAAAAGATACCCAGATAGATACCGATTTTGAATTGCTCTTTCCTGATGATTATATCAATAATATCACAGAAAGACTCAACCTCTACACCAAACTTAACGAACTTAAAACTGAAGAAGAACTTCAGAAGTTTGAAGCTGATCTGGTGGATAGATTTGGAGAACTCCCAACACAGGCCGTTGATTTGTTAAACTCTGTAAGAATAAAATGGATTGCTGCAAAAATAGGTTTGGAAAGAGTGATCATGAAAAAGAACAAAATGGTAGGTTATTTTATCGCCGATCAAAAATCCAGGTTCTACCAAACCAATAACTTTACGAAAGTGCTGCAATATGTGCAAACACATAGACAAAACTGCACCATGAAAGAAAAGGAAACCCGGGGAGGACTAAAGCTTTTACTAACTTTTGACAGGATTACATCCGTAGAAAAGGCATTGAAGGTTTTGCAACCTTTAGACTTTAGAGAGAAAAAAGAGGAATTGGTGTAAAAATTGTATCAGACTTCCTATAAATTTCCCTTAAGTTTAGAAAATAATTTTCAATTCTACAGGATCATCAAAAATGCCCTGCTCCTTTTCAGTAGAAAAAGGAAAATCCTTTAAAGAAGTTTGATTTAAATTGTTGAGAAGCCCCCAAAACTTAGTTCCCTGTGAAAGACATAATCAGAAATTCCTCTGGTTAATCATCTTTTTTATAAGTTTCAGTTTTCAAGCAATGGCTCAGGAAAAGGAGCAAACCAAGGATAGTGCAACTATCTATAACAGAATTGAACGATACTCAGAAAAAAGAAAATTCACCAAAAAACTTCATAAATTAATTTTCAGGTCAAATAAGAAAAAACCACCTAAAGTAGTACAAAAGAGCAAGAGAGACTACAAAAACCTGGAAGGAAAAGTAATTAGAAATATTGTTATCAACACAAAGGATCCTTTTGGTTTTTCTTTTAAAGATTCTACTGAAACCGCAAATAGCTGGCTGGAAAAAACCGGGAATCAAGTTCATATAAAATCCAAAAAATTTGCTATTCGAAATTTTCTACTCCTTGATGAAAATGAAACCCTGGATACACTTTTACTAGACGAATCTGCACGTTTACTACGTTCTCAAAAATATATAAGAGAAGTTGAAATTACCGCTCATCCCGTTAAAAAATCAGATTCGGTAGATGTTCGGGTAACCGTATTAGATTCCTGGAGTCTTAATCCTCAAGGAGCATTCTCTACTTCAGAGAACAAACTTACTTTAAAAGAATATAATATAGTAGGTACAGGTCACCAGGTCAATTTTAGTTTTGCAAATAGATTAGATGATGGTAAGAATGCGTATTATGCTGAATATAGAATTCCCAATTTCAAAAATACTTTTATAAAAGCTGCAGTAAGATATAAAAGCAACTTTAATGAATTTTACAACAAAAGTGTATTTATAGAAAGAGAGTTCTATTCTCCTTTCACACGCTGGGCTGCCGGTATATATGTAGATGAGCAATACAGGGAAGAAGAACTTTTAGATCCCAAGCAGGAATATGTTGCCCAGAATTTCAAATACATATCCCAGGACTATTGGGTTGGTCACTCCTACCCCCTATTTAAAGGAAATTCTGAAAAAAAACGTAGCACTAATCTTATTACCAGCATTGGTTTTTTAGATGTGAATTATAAAGAATCGCCCAATGCGATTTATGATAGCATTAATTTTTTCGCTGACGAAACAAGCTACCTGGGAACTGTAGGCATTTCATCGAGGCAATTCGTTCAGGATAATTTTATTTTTAATGATGGTATCACGGAAGATGTCCCTGTAGGAAGAATTTATGCCCTAACAGGGGGATTTCAAAGTAAAAATCAGAATAGTAGATTGTATTTGGGCGCCAGAGCTTCTTTTGGAAATTATTTCAACTGGGGTTATATAAGTAGCAATTTTGAAATAGGAAGCTATTTTAATGGCTCAAAAACTGAACAAACCGCCTACTCTTTTCAGGCTAATTATTTTACAAACCTCATAGACCTTGGAGAAAGATGGAAAATGCGACAGTTTGTAAAACCACAATTCATTATAGGAGTTAATAGAAAGAATTCTATAGGTGACCGATTAAGTATAGACCAGAATAATCGATTTAACGGCATTTATGGAAGTGATTACCGAAGAACTACAGGTGCTCGAATCGCTGGATTTAATAGTGATTTGACGGGAACCGAAAAATATGTACTGGAGTTACAAACCCAGTTTTATGCTCCCTGGGAAATCCTGGGATTTCGGTTAAACCCATTTCTAAATTATACCGGTGCCGTCATAAAAGACACGAATCCTGGTAGTAATAATTTATTTTCGTCATTTGGTGTAGGCTTTATTATTAGAAATAATTATTTGGTATTTGATAATTTCCAATTGTCTTTTTCATTTTTCCCAGAAATTCCAGGACAGGGATTCAACCTTTTTAAAACAAATGCTTTTGAAACGGAGGATTTTGGATTTCAGGATTTACAGTTGGGAAAACCTAGAACTATTTTGTTCAATTAAGCCTTCCAAAAAGAAATTCGCTTGAGCATCCAGATTCTTAGAAACCACCCTTACTCAACCAGATAATATTCAATTTCAAAAGTTTACTCACCTATAACCCTAACATTGTCCAAATCATAGGTGGTCGTCTTATCGAATGTAGAGCCGAGATATCTAAAACCTACCCATACTTTATCCTCAAGACAGGAAATGTTTATTTTGGAATTTTTAAATATCCTGGAATTAGAACTGGAAGGTCCCAATGGAATATTTGCATCTAATTCAATCCATTCTGTGGTTCTTGGATCGCCGGTGAAATCCTGAGTGATGTAAACTTCTAATATTAATCCTTTATCATAGGATGATAGAATATCAAAGCTTAGTGTCTCATTCATCGAATTACTTAAATCCAACGCAGGGGTAACTAGCCAGGCTTCTAACGGACTTTCATTGGTATTGTAAGCCGAAACACGTAAAACTCTATTTCCCGCAGATAATGTTGGGGTAAACTTCTTTTCTCCACCGCTTACATTAATATTGGTCCAGCCTCTTGAATTTAAAGTGGTATTAGAAGTAACTCCGTCAAAATTCTCTTCAAATAAAATTTTTGAGCCATCAGTAAAACTATCACCACAACCCAGATATTCTGTATCACATCTATCACCACTCATATCAAGGGCATCGGGAGCATTTAAAACGATGACGTAATGTTCATCATAAAAATCACGCGTCAGAATTCCTTCAATACTACCCGAACCGTTTGGGATAAGAAGCGATTTGAAATTTGAATAAGTGCTGGTACTCATTAAAACTGTTTCACCGGTTTCGCAATTTTCTAATTGTCGTTCTCCGTCGTATTGATCTGCAGGATTTGATGCAAAAGAAAAAACCTGCTCTTCTTTTATCAAATTTCTATCAAATTGGACATCCTGAATGCTAACATATAGATTCTTTAATTCGGGATTAAAATCTGAAATTTCAATATTTAAGGGTTCAATTTCTTTAGTAATTTCAGATCTTATAATATGATCGTCGATCAAAGAATTTGGGATGGGCACCACATCTCCTAAATTTTGAATTCCAAGTTGTAAAACTCCATTATTATACCATAGACTCAATCCGTCTAGTTTCACATAGATCTTCCTTCCCAGATTATAGGTATCAAAAAGCGAATTATGATCTAACAGGAGGTGTATTCCAGAAGTTGGATTTGATGGTTTATCCTGAACGATCAATTCTTTATAAAAATTCCCGCCGGCATCATTGGAAATCACATAGGCTTCAAACCAGGTATCCGTTTCCCGGAACGTATAAATAGCTTCCGTCTCAAAATTAAAATTACCTTTTACAGCGGCAATGCTTGTAATATCTCCTTCGATCTCAATTTCCGAAATCTCCAGATCTGGTAACTCAAAATCATCTGTTTGTATACAACCCAAAATTGTTGAAATTGCCAATACGCTCAAAATTTTAATATACTTCATTTCCTATCGATTAAAACCTTAAATAAACATTTGCAAAAAAGGTGGTTCCCTGGCCGTACCAGTATTTGTTTGAAAAAAGAGGTGACTCACGATCAAGGTCTTCTTTCAAGCTTCTGAAATTTGAATTCCTGGCTTGTTCATAACCTCCGCTTTTGTAAAAAGTGTCGAAAATATTACTCAGACTTATAAAAGTCCCGAGGTATTTATCCTTAATACGCCAGGACTTGCCGCCCACCATATTTGTCAGGAAATAATCGTCAAATTTCTCTTGTCTTAAAATTTCTGATGCTATTTCAGGATTATAATCCAGTAAAGGAAGCCCGTCATAATCCTGTTGAAAATTCACAGTTCTGGTAAGCGGATTTATATCTACAAATCCGTTGGCAAAATAATTGAGCGTGATCCCAAACCACCAGAAATCCGGATCGCGATATTCAAATCCAATCTGTGCAGCAGTTTGGGGTCCGCCGGGTAAATGATAATTTTTGAGGTTCGCTTTACCATAGTCCAGAGATCCCTGAAAAGAAGCAGAATTTAAAGATAGTTCTGGATTATTGGCGTAGATATATTCTCCTATAGCTATGGCAGATTTCAGTTTTATAGTAGAAGTAATCTGGGATTCCACTCCCACTTCCAGACCATAATATTTTTTATCCATCCGGCTAAGAACTTCCTGAACGAAAGCCGTTGTATTTTCTCTTTCCAGTCCCGAAAGCCCATCCGCATAATAATAGGAGATTTCTGTCACATCTTTAATTTCAGAAATATATCCGGTAAGCCGAAAATTGAGAAATGAAGCCCTATATCTATAGGAAATATCTCCGGTAAGAATCTTTTCGCTCGCCATATTATCGACTAAAAAATTATTCTGTCTTGGATTTATAAAGGCATTTCTAAACCCGGGAGCTTTTGTCAAGTAACCTGTGTTAATTTCAAGATTCTGCCGGCCCGAAAATTTATAGGTCGCACCAGACTTTATTCCGAAGTTCAAAAATTCAGGAATTTCACTTGCACCAAGCGAATTCTCAGAGAAAATCCCGTTCTGATATTTTCCAGTTCTTTGATAATTTATTCTTTCTAAATTCCCTGCCAGATAAAGTTCTGTCCGTTTCGAAATCCATTGTAACTGACTAAAAAATTCGGTTTCTTCCGCATTAATCTCATAATTGTATTTATACCTATCTCCTTCAGCAACAAGTCTGTTTAAATTCTTCAGGTCACTTTGTGCTGATAATCCACTTATTTCGCCGGGGTTATCCTGAACAAAAACATCGATATCTAAAAATTGTTCTCCTCCCAAAAGATCTTTAATCCTCGCAAAATTTCCGCTTTTCAGGTTTTGATACCTAACTGCAGAAGTCAGTTTTAAGTTATCGTATAGGTTCCAATCCAGGTTAGAATTAAATGAAAATTGAGTATCATTATTTACATCTTCAGAAAGTGCATAGATAGAATTCTGAGAGTTTACCGTGTTTGCCTGATAAAGAGATTTCCAATCTAGCTGGCCATCAGCAATAATTTCATTCCGGGATCTATAAGACGCTTCATAATTTTGACCATTCTCAAATCTTAAAAAATATGAAGGCAGTTTTTGATAATAGGAAGGATCTGGATTTGCACCACCTCCAATAAAACTATGCTGACCATTAGCAATATTTAAGCGGGTTCCTCCGTAATCGATTCTGGAATTTGAAATTTCTCCAAACTGATATGAAATACTACTATTCAGTTTAGTTTTTTCAGAAACACTCCAGAAGTGGTTGAGCATTAAAACAGGCTCTTTGACTTCTCGCAATCTGGCATTTCGAATTTCGCCATCCTGAATACCCCAGTAAGGATTATATGTTCTGCCTTTTAAATCAAGTACTTCTTCAGTAATAGCAGCAGAACGGCCTCGAATATTAGGAGTATAGATTCCACTAAAATTAAGAGAATGCTTTTCCCCCAGTTTCTTTTCTATGGAAACAAAAAATGAATTTGCATCATACACCGTCCCGTCTATATATCCTTCCTCAGCAAATCTTCTTCCTAAAGAAACTGCATAATACCAGTCATTTCTCTCCTCTCCAGAAGCATATGTAGCCATGATTCTTCCCGTATAACTTCGATTTGAGCCGGCCAACGAAATCCTTCCTCCTTTTTGATATTTTGAAGCACGCATAATGATATTGGTCGTACCTCCCAGCCCGCCAAATTGAAAATCATTCGCTGAAATCCCATTAGAAAACACCTGATTGCGCTGCACATCATTTAGACCGCCCCAATTAGCCCATTGTGGCCTGCCATCAAGCATTTTATTCATTTCAAGACCGTTTATGAGGATCTTTCCATATTCTGACCCCAGACCTCTGGGACGAAAAAAAGTCTGACTAAAATCAAAGGCAGCGGCATTCAGGAAGACATCTCGAGTGGATTGCAGGATCCCAGCGATGTTATCAAACTCACTTTCATCGGAAAGCAGTTCTGCATCAGAAAGGCTGATCGTATTTTGATGAATTTGTTCAAAAGCGGGATCTGGTTGTAAGAGAATAATTTCCATCAGTTTATCTTCAGAAGAAATACTAATAGGAATCCGTTTAAGAAGATAGCCGGATTTGTCAATTTTGAGAATATATTCTCCTGGAGCAATATCATTCAGCTCCAGGCGGAATTCTCCGTTAGATTTTGAAAATGTTTCTGCAAAAAGACTTTCGATTGAAACTTTTACCTGTGGTAAGGGCACTTCGGTAAAGGCATCTGCAAATTTACCGCCTAAGGTAATTTGCTGGGAATTCATGGACGTGCCTAAAAGCATAGCCATGAAGACCAAAATAACCTTTATATACATTTAATTGCCCCAAAATAAATTTTAAATATTCTATCGGTTAAATATATAATAAACTTATATTCAATGCTTTAAAAAAAGTGTTTATTTTTAAAAGTCGTGTAAAATAAATTTAAATGAATTATAATAGTTTTCTATTAGTGAGCATGTACCTGCTCTTTCAACCAATTTTTAGTCAGGAAAAAAAGGATTATGAAATTCAAACGATTGCCTTTTATAATGTAGAAAATCTATTTGATACTGAAGATGACCCAGATACATTTGATGATGATAGAACAGCGAACGGAAAAGACGCCTGGAATTTTGAAAAATACAAACAGAAAATTGAGCATATTAGTCAGGTGCTTTCTGAAATTGGTAAAGAAGTAACAAAAACACCCCCGTCTATTATTGGTCTTTGCGAAATTGAAAACAAAGCGGTTTTAGAAGGTCTGGTTAGTCATCCAAATTTAAAAGATTACCATTACGGGATTGTTCATTATGATTCTCCGGACGAAAGAGGGATTGACGTGGCATTGCTTTATAGAAAAGAACACTTTCAGCCTATAAATAGCAAAGCCAGAAAATTGATTCTTTACGAAAGTGATAATCCCGGTAAACGAGATTACACTCGAGACCAGCTAGTTGTTTCAGGCCTTTTAAATAAGGAAGAAATTCATTTTATTGTAAATCACTGGCCTTCCCGTGGTGGTGGCGAAGCCCGCAGTGCGTATAAAAGGGAGAAAGCTGCTTATTTGAATAAAAGAATTATTGATTCGCTGATTAAAATAAATCCCGAAGCCAAGATCATCTCTATGGGAGATTTTAATGATGATCCCACCAATAAAAGTTTTAAAAAAATCCTGAATACAAAGCCAACTAAAAAAGAATTATTACCTACTGATCTTTATAATCCCATGGAAAATATGTTGAAACAGGGAAAAGGAAGTCTCGCATATAGAGATTCCTGGAATCTGTTCGATCAAATGTTCATGACAGGGAATTTAGTACTGGGAAATGATACTGGATTTCAATTTTATCAAGCCGGGATTTTCAATAAGCCTTATCTAATTACTACAGCGGGACAATTTAGAGGTTATCCGTCTCGAACCTACGGGTATTCCGGTTACGAAGGCGGATACAGTGATCACTTTCCTGTTTATATTTATTTGATAAGAGATTTAAATTCTAAATAAAAAAGCTTCAGAAAAATCCGAAGCTTTTTGAAAGTTATAGTTGTCCCGTTAAGCCTGCAAAGTGTAATTACTAAGTAGGTTAGTGTCATTTCGACAAAGCATAGCGAAGGAAAATCTCATGATTAATTCTAACTCGAACGCGATCTCTCCCGTCGGTCGAGATGACATTCAGTCTATAACCAAAACCCATCAAAGTAGTTCACTACGAACAAAATGAAGTAAACTCTAGTAGGGTGTTCCATCGACTACTGACCACTTCGCTTCATTTATAGCGATACACGGAGCCAAAATTTTCATATTCAAAAGAGATAACATTTCGACTGCGCTCAATGTGACGTACTTATTTTATTATTAGTTTAACCAGGCGCTCCATGGAATTCTTGTAAGTACTACCACGAATGCTAAACCATAAAAAATAGCCAGCATCTTAAATTTAGGTCTGGAAGTAAGTTTCTTTTTATGTTTTGAATATCCAATTGTAATTAAAACAATTGCAAGAATCATCATTAGAGGATGCTCTATTAGATATAATCTTAGCGCAGGGCTACTCATCGCTTCTCCCATTCCACCATCAAATCGAGCTAAATTCTGTGGGGTAAGATATAATACAATCCCTATTAATAGTTGAATATGAGAAACAATTAGTGTGAAAAGCGCTATCCTAAAATTAGTAGCTGAATATTCTTTATTAGCGGCAAATCCAATAATACCATTAAAACTTGCAATTAAGAGCATAAAAAGCACCAGATAGGCCCAATAAGAGTGTATAAACTGAATAGTATCGTACATAATATAGATTTTGGTTAAAGATAAAATAATTGCATAAAAAACGCCCCGAAATATCGGGGCGTTCTAATATAAAATTATTCGGTTCTAGAAACGGAAAGCTACACTAGCATTCCAGGTTCTTCCCCATCCAAAGAATACGTTGTTACGAACGTTAATTCCATCATAAGTAGTGTCGTCTGGACCAGCCAATCTGTTTGTATTAGATTCAGATATGTAAATATTATCTGTTACGTTATTAACGTTTACTCTAAAGCTCAATCTATTTTCTCCAAGATCAAGACCATAAGAGGCTCCAAGATCTAAAAGACCGAAAGAAGGAAGCTCAAAAACATCAAAATCTGGATTATTCAGTGCATCAGTAGCATCGTAATCTGCATAAAGATTATCTGCATATCTGTATGTAGCATCTACACTAAGATTATCAACGATCTGGTAATCTACACCTGCACTCGCAGTAAACTGCGCTGCATTTCCAACTTTAACACCATCCAGGTTAAGAACAGCCTGTTCAACCCCAGAAATTGGATTCTGGTTATCATCGAAATATGTCGCGGTTACATCATCCTTATACTCCCAATCACCTAAGGAAAGCATTGCATTCCATTTGAATTTATTTGATACTCTACCATAGAAATCAAACTCGATACCCTTATGTACCTGGGTAATACCTAACAAGTTTGCACTTCCTCGTATTTCTTCCGGAGTATCTCTAAAGAAAGTTGCAGATTCGCTTTCAAATCTATCTGCCCAGGAAGTTCTGTAGATATTTACGTTTGCATTGAAAAACTGAGAACGGAAACCGTACCCTAATTCAAGACCAAATACTTGTTCGTTGGTAAGATTTGGATTTAGAGTATTTCCGAAGTTTACATATACTGCATCAAATAATGGTTGTTTAGAATAGTACCCAACATTACCAAATACGTTATGATTCTCGTCAATATTAAAGTTCATTCCCCCTTTAATATTTCCGCCTAAGATATTCTCCCAGTCAGTTTCCTGATTTCCTGGAGCTTCACCAAAATATTCAACTCTTTTGAAGCCCTGATTAGAAATAGACCCCTGTACAAAAGCAGAAATCTGATCTCCAACATATTCTAATTGACCAAATGCTCCAGCCCATCTTACAAGACCTTCGTTATAGTAGTCAATTTTCTCCTCATCATCGATATTGCTAAATACGTTTAAAGCATTCCCTGCTGTTGGCTCGTAAGTTTCAGATAAAAATCGGTTAGGATTATTATCATCTGCATTAGAAACATAGATATCAGCTCCCATTAGATCTACTAATCTACGATAATGGAATCCTTTATAAGATCTTAAATCAGCTCCAAAATCTAAAGTAATTTGATCTGTTACTTCAGTTTCGAAATTAGTGATAATACCAAACCAGTTATGAGAGTTTACAGAAGAACGCTGAGAAATTCCATTTTCTCCTGAACGATCTCCGTTACCAGTATTTACAAAATCTCCCTGAAATTGTCCATCACCTGAATAAGGTTGTCTAGGATCTCCAAAAGCTGGAACATTTGCACCTGAATTCCAGGCAAAAATATCATCAATAGGAAGTAATCCGTCTTCAGTTTTTGGTAATGCAAAAGATTGTGATCCATTAATTCTACCAATAGCTCCTATAGAACCTCCACGGCCGAAAGAAGCATATGCAGAAGTAGATAATTTAGAAATACTACTAAGATCCCAATCCCAGCTTAATGAGATTACAGGTTTGTGATAGAAGTTTCCAGAAAAAGTAAACTCTTCTCCATTTCTATATCCAAAATCAGGATTATACTTTTCATTTGGCTCTCCATCTTCTCCATATTCCAAATAGCTTTCTAAGCTTGTGAAAAATCCTCTTTGGTTGTGTTGCTGCGGAGCACCTGTTAGCATGAAGTTGAAATCATGATTTTCGTTTGCCCTGTAACCAACACCAATATAATAGTTATAACCTTCAAACTCGGTTCCATTCACGTAACCATCTCCTGAAGTTCTGCTTAAAAGGAAAGATGCAGACAAACCATTATCATTTAGACCTGTGTTGTAAGACGCTAATGTTTTTATATAACCATCGTTACCAACACCTGCTTTTACCAAACCTCCTTCAGACATTTGAGACGAACGGGTTACCACGTTAATAGTACCCCCAACTGAAGAAACAGCAAGTTTAGAAGAACCTAAACCACGTTGTACCTGGATTGCTGTAGTAACATCACTAAGACCAGCCCAGTTACTCCAGTAAACCTGTCCGTTTTCCATATCATTAACTGGAATACCGTTAATCATTACAGCAGAGTTTTGAGTATCAAAACCACGAATGGTAATACGTGCATCTCCAAAACCACCACCTTGCTTAGTAGCATAGATAGAAGGTGTTGTATTAAGAATCTCAGGAAATTCCTGGTTTCCTAATTTCTCCTGAATTTCTGCCGCTCTAATAGTTGAAACAGCTACCGGAGTTTGACGATCTTTTGCTAAATCTGCAACTCCTGTAATTACAACTTCAGAAAGTGCGTTTGCATCTGGATTCAAAACTATCTGACCCAAATCCTGAGTTTGACCGTTTGAAACATTGAATTTAACAGTTTTAGGCTCGTAACCTACGAAGCTAATTCTAATTTGACCTGTAGCATCTTCTACATTCAGGCTGAAGTTACCGTCAAAATCGGTCATTGCACCTTGTTGAGTACCTACCACCTTAACATTTGCACCGGGTAGCGGTCCATCCATTTCAGAATCCATTACAGTACCGGTAACAGTTCCTTGAGCAAAAATTGTAGCAGACGCAAATAACATCGCTAACAGTAATAATTTCCTCATTTGTTTTAATTGTTTGAGTTTGATTAAAAAATTCGTGGCAAAAAAAGCTATTTCCTACACATTAAAGATTATCTGAATGTTAAGATTTTTAACTTTAACATTTTGCCGGTACAAATCTACATATAAAAAGAAAGTGCCTGATTTCAGGCACTTTATATCTACTAACATCTTTTCAACAATCTGTTCGTCATTAACTCATATAAAATTTTAGCAATTTTTTAGTAGAAGAATCGTGGTTATCTGTTGTTTTAGATGAGAATTCCGCAAGAATTTTGTTAGCAAGTTGCTTACCTAATTCTACTCCCCACTGGTCGTAACTAAATATGTTCCAGATCACTCCCTGTACAAAAATCTTATGCTCATAAAGCGCTATAAGTTTACCCATACTCTCTGGAGTTAATTTTTCTATTAAAATGGTATTTGTAGGATTGTTGCCTTCAAAAACTTTAAATGCTTTGATCCTGTCTATTTCTTCCTGACTAAAAGCTTTAGATTTTAATTCCCCTTCTACTTCCTGTTCTGTCTTCCCATTTAAAAGAGCTTCAGTTTGCGCAAAATAATTCGCCATCAGTTTATCCTGATGATCTTTATCTTCAAAAAGTGAATGTTTAAATCCAATAAAATCTGTAGGAATTAATTTTGTTCCCTGGTGAATTAGCTGGAAAAATGCATGTTGTGAATTAGTTCCCGGCTCACCCCAGATAATGGTTCCCGTTTGATAATCTACTTTTTCGCCATTTCTATCTACACTCTTTCCATTACTTTCCATAATGGCCTGCTGAAGATATGACGGGAATTTATCTAAATATTGAGAATATGGAATTACTGCTTCACTTTCAGCTTTAAAAAAATTATTGTACCAGATACTAATTAGTGCAAGCTGTACCGGTAGATTTTCTTCGAATGAAGTCTCTTTAAAATGATCATCCATTTTGCGAGCACCATCTAATAAAGATTCAAAATTTTCATATCCAATTGCCAGGCTTATAGAAAGACCTACCGCACTCCACAAGGAGAAACGCCCTCCAACCCAATCCCACATCGGGAAAATATTTTTTACATCTATTCCAAAATCCTCAACCTGTTGCAGGTTGGTAGAAACCGCTACAAAATGTTTGGAAACTTCCTTTTGTGGAGCCGACTTTAAGAACCATTCCCTAACCGTAGTGGCGTTGCTAAGCGTTTCCATGGTTGTAAATGTCTTGGAAACAATTAAAAACAAAGTAGTTTCAGGATTTAAATCTTTTATAGTTTCATGAACATGATCTCCATCTACATTGGAGATAAAATGAACCTTCAGGTGGTTTTTATAAAACTCAAGGCTTTCAGTGACCATTACCGGCCCAAGATCTGAACCACCAATCCCAATATTTACTATATCGGTAAATGCTTTTCCTGTATATCCTTTTTGAGTTCCGTCTATAATATCATTACTAAAATCCCTTATTTTGGCTTTTACCTCCTGAACTTCCGGCACTACATTTTTATTAGATACTTTTATATCAGCATCTTTATTAGCTCTTAAAGCTGTGTGTAATACAGGACGATTTTCAGTTTGATTGATAGCTTCTCCACCAAAATAGCTATTAATAGCATCCTTTAAATGGCATTCTTCAGCAAGCTGAAGCAATAATGCGCGTGTATCTTCAGTAATTCTATTTTTACTGTAATCAACATAAAAATCTTCCCACTGGATCGTAAATTTTTCCGAACGCTTTTCATCATTATTGAACATATCTTTCATATGCTCATTTTTGATCTCTTTATAATGATCTTCTAACTCCTTCCAGGCTTTCGTTGTGGTTGGATTTATATTCTTCATTTAAATATTTTTATAGGGAATTTGTTCGAGTTCATCTCTTAAAGGTTCTATGTATGCGAAATATTCTTCCTTAAGTTCATCTTCTATATGTTTTGCAGATGGTAAATTTTGACGAAAAGGATCTACCTGTCTTCCATGCACCCAGAAACGGTAGCAAACATGAGGTCCAGTAGCCAGGCCGGTACTTCCAACATATCCAATCACATCACCCTGCTTAACGGTTTGCCCATTTCTTACGTTTCTCCTGGTCATGTGCAGGTACTGCGTAGTGTATTTACCGTTATGACGCACTTTTACATAATTCCCATTTCCTGAAGTATAGGATGAAGCGATCACGGTTCCATTGGCTGTACTAACGATTGGGGTCCCATGAGGAGCAGCATAATCTGTTCCCAGGTGAGCTTTCCATCTTTTTTGAACAGGATGAAAACGTCTTTTAGAAAATCTTGAAGAAATTCTGGAATAATCTAAAGGAGCCTTCAGAAAAAAGCTTTGCAAAGCTTTTGCTTCTTCATCATAGAAGTTGGCTTTACCCGTAATAGTATCATTAAGATATCTAAAGGCATAAAAAGGTTCATCGGAATGCTTAAAAACGGCGGCATCTACTTTTTCTATTCCAGCAAAAATAGTGTCATCAATATACTTCTCCTGATAGACCATTTTAAACTGATCTCCTTTCTGAAGTTTAAAGAAATCTATGCTCCACTGATAAATATTTGATAGTTCATACACCAGCAAATTACTTAATCCCTGGGCCTGCATAGCCTCCGAAAGTGATGAAGTAATTACGCCGGAAACCTCTCGCTTTTTAATAGTAACAGGTCTTTTCTTCTTTTCAGCATAAATACTGTCCCCCAGTGCTACTACGGTATAGTTGATCTTATCGTTTTCGTAGATAAAATACTGGGCGGTTTTTGCTGAATCTTTTGCTTTTAGGATCATATACTTCTTTCCAGCAGTAATTCGCGCTGGATTAAAACTATCCTTTACTTTATTGGAGATTTCAAACACTTTGCCGTGTCCTACTCCGTTTTGATCCATAATGAACCCAAAGCTATCTCCAGACTCAATCGTATCTTTTATTACCTCAAAATCATTAAGTACAAAACCATACTCCTTCTCAACAGGAGGTAATTTTTCTACTTTAACTTTTTTGACAGCCTGGTCTTTTTCCTCATCATTGCAAGCAACAAATGCCAGCATCAACATTAACAGTAAGCCTAATTTCTTCAATTTCTTTACTTTTTATTTTTCTGTATTAAAAGTATGATCAACCCATTGTTTTCCCCAGTTCTCCTGTTCTTCCCTGCTCCATAAATTTGGAAAGAAAGATACTTTTTGAAAACTTGGTGGCAGGAACTTTTTCCAGTTAGTCCCACCTGTGGCTTTTATGGTTGTTTTGTCTTTACTAAGATAGCGATAAGCCGCACCCATATGCATTAACAACCAATTGATGTTCACATTCACATCCAGATTTCTCATAGCCTGAATGAGATCTTCATTATTTTTATCATCCTCATGCATTTGCAGATAACGATGATAAATGGTGTTTTCATGTACATCATTCGCAATTCTTAAAAACCGGGGGGTATATCTTTTTTCGAATTGTCTTAAAGTGAGCGTTTTTTCTCCCGTTTCCAAATCTATCCCACCTTTCTTCCAGTATATATTCTCATATAATTCTTCTGGACTATTTTCTGCGGAAAAGTTTTTCCGAATCTCAGGCGAAACCAGATGTTCTAAGGGAGTTGCATACAATTCGATCATTCTGAATTGTGCTGACTGAAATCCGCTGGCAGGCAATAATGCCATTCTGAATTTCAGAAACTGCTCTCTCTCCATCCCTTTGATCATTACATCAAAAGAATCTATAAGTATTCTAAAATAGCGGTTTATCCTGTTAAGCTTTTCAATAAAAAAGGACGCCGTTAGCGTCGTAGTCTCTATGATCTGCTTTTGCTCATGGATAATAAGCTTGAAATATAGTTCTGTGATTTGATGATATGAAATGAAGATCATCTCATCTGGAAAGTGCGTATTTGTTTTTTGTAAACTTAGTAGCGTATCTACCTCTATATAATCCCAATAGGATAAGTAGCGATCGTAAAGCAGACCATCCAGGTAGGACCCCATATCCTGTCCCGAATTCTTAAACTTTTCTTCAAGCTTTAAAATTCGTTCCGCGATTTCGGGTTTTATTTCCATATTTAATTCATTATGATGCTAAATTGATGCTTCAATCCTTTATATGCCTCAAGATCTGCATCTAAAGATCCAACAGCAAGATCTGCTTCAATTTTTACAGGAATCTTATTTTTATCATCACTTATCCAAAAAGTAAGACTTTCTTTCTCCTTAAATACACGCCCTGCAAGAACATAGGGTCTAAATTTTAAGGTAGCCACCTTTCCAAATTTGGTCTTGACAATCTCTCTTCCCAGGAAAACAAGTTTAAAATCAAGGTTTTCATCATCGATGAACATATTTACCTTCATTTCATCACCCGGTTTAAGCTCCTCACCGTTAATTTGGTTGCGAATATAATAAAATGATGATAACATATCGTGCACATTATTGGGCACAGAATAAGATTTTTTCTCGCTGTTTTTTTTATTTAAAACATGAGCCTTGTTATTGCTATGATCAAAATCTATTTCAAGATTTTTAGTATATCCACCCTCATTAATATTTCTTATGAATTTGTAAGGTTTTCCCGTCCTCTTATCAATATAGGTCTGATAATCATCATCCACCTTAAAAAACAAACCTAAGAAACCAGTTGATTTTCCACGACCTTTGATATGATAAACAGGGGTATTATTAATAATGGCATCATCAACCTCTAATGTAGCATAGCTGGCGTTGAACATACCATAATGTATTCTGAATTTGAACCATTCACCAGAATCAAATGCTTTTTGAGAAAAAAGCTGGGTTGAAGCGGTTAAACAAAAGAGAAGGGTAATTGCAAAAAATCTTTTCATAATGATTGTCCTAATATTATAGTATTTACAAGCCTACTAGGCTGATTACAATTACTATTCCAAAAGTATTAAAACAAAAAACCCCATCAAATTAATGACGGGGAATTTTATCTTATTAACCAACTAAAACTTAAATTATGAAAAAAAATTAAATAATTTCTGGTAACCACTCCAGAAATGCGGTGCAAAAGTCTTGTATTTCTACCTTACTCACAAACCGCTGAAAAACTTTAACTTATAAATTATGTGATTATCAAAAATTTGTTTTCCCAGCTTAAATTTTAGCAGTTTTTTAATCTTAATTTAATGTACCTCTCAAATCCTGCTCTCTCTCAATTGCCTCAAAAAGAGCCTTAAAGTTCCCTTTTCCAAAAGATTGAGCTCCTTTTCTCTGAATAATCTCAAAGAACATTGTTGGCCTGTCTAAAACAGGTTTGGTGAAGATTTGAAGTAAATAACCTTCATCGTCTCTATCTACAAGAACACCAAGTTCCTTTAATGGCTCAAGCTCTTCGTCAATTTCTCCAACTCTATCCAGAAGATCATCGTAATATGTTTCTGGAACATATAAAAATTCTACTCCTCTGTCTCTTAACTGAGTTACCGTTTCAATTATATTATCTGTGGCTAAGGCAATATGCTGCACCCCGGCACCATTATAAAAATCTATATATTCCTCAATTTGAGATTTCTTTTTCCCTTCCGCAGGTTCATTAATAGGGAATTTAATTCTACCATTCCCATTACTCATCACCTTACTCATGAGAGCGGTATAGTCTGTAGAAATATCCTTATCATCAAATGATACTAATTGAGCAAATCCCATCACTTTTCCGTAGAATTCTACCCATTTGTCCATTTCATTCCAACCAACATTCCCGACCATATGGTCAATGAATTTCAATCCTGTATCAGGAGATTTTGACTTTGTAGTATAAGTTCTATATCCAGGTAGAAAAGGACCTTCATATTCTCCTCTTTCCACAAATAAGTGAATAGTTTCACCATAAGTATGAATTCCAGAAATCACCGCTTTTCCATTATCGTCTTCCAGCTCGTAAGGCTCTACGTAAGATTTAGCTCCTCTTTTTGTAGTTTCTTCGTAACTTTTTCTAGCATCATCTACCCAGAGTGCTACGAATTTTACACCATCTCCATGTTTATTTATATGCTCATTAATGCTTCCATCCGGATGCAGTGGTGAAGTAAGAACTATTCTAATCTTCCCTTGTTGCATAACATAAGAAACACTGTCTTTTTTTCCAGTTTCCAGCCCTGCATAAGCTACAGGTTGAAAACCCCATGCATGCTGATAATAATATGCAGCTTGCTTAGCATTCCCTACATATATTTCAACGAAGTCTGTCCCCAGAATAGGCAGAAAATCTTCTGCTTCCGGAATTACTTTTTCTAAATTTAATGATGTGTTATCTGTCGACATTTTGTTTATTTTTTTAGGATTATTGATATTTTAAAAATTTGAATATTCATTTCAAATTTTCACCACATCGCTCTGTCCTGTGCTGATAAATCTTCTTTCATTTTAATGATCTCCGTCTTCCAACCATGATTTATGGTAGGTTTCATCGGCAATTTCCATCGCATCTTCCGTAAGCTTTAAGGGCTTAAATGTATCTACCATTACCGCCAGCTCTTCTGTCTCCACCTGACCAATACTTCGCTCTACGGCTCCGGGGTGCGGACCATGAGGAATACCTGCCGGGTGTAACGAAATATGTCCTGCCTCGATATCGTTTCTACTCATAAAATCACCATCTACATAATATAATACCTCATCGCTATCAATATTACTATGGCTATAAGGTGCCGGAATACTTTCCGGGTGATAATCGTATTTTCTCGGGCAAAAACTACATACTACAAAAGCATCTGTTTCAAAAGTTTGGTGTACCGGTGGTGGCTGATGAATTCTACCAGTGATCGGCTCAAAATCATGAATAGAAAATGCATACGGGTAATTGTACCCATCGTATCCAACTACATCAAAAGGATGCGTTGCATAAACCATGTCAAAAATTTTGCCCTGTTTTTTTATCTTTATTAGAAAATCTCCTTTTTCATCATTGGTTTCCAATTCATGAGGTTGCCTTAGATCTCTTTCACAAAATGGTGAATGCTCTAATAACTGACCAAACCAGTTTCTATATCTTTTTGGTGTATAAATTGGCCTTCTGGATTCCACGATGAACAATCTGTTATCTTCATCATCAAAATCCATTTTATAAATGGTTCCTCTTGGAATCAACAAATAATCCCCATACTTAAAATCTATGTTTCCTAAATGGGTCCTTAGCTTCCCTTCTCCCTTATGAATAAAAATCAATTCATCGGCATCAGAATTCTTATAGAAATAATCTTCCGTAGAACCCTGAGGGGACGCCAGAATTATATCACAGTCTGAATTTGTTAGAACAGGCTTACGGCTCTTCAAATAATCTGGATGCGGAGTAATTTGAAACCCTTTAAATCTATATGATTTCAAATTATTTTCCACAGCAATTTTTGGAGTTACATCATAACTACCCTTAATCTCTTTAACCTGAGTTGGGCGGTGTTCATGATAGAGATTGGAAGACATCCCGTCAAAACCAATGGTACCAAATAATTGTTCGTAGTAAAGACTGCCATCAGGTTTTCTGAAAATCGTATGGCGTTTATGTGGAATTTTACCAAGCTTGTGATAAAAAGGCATAATAAGTTGTTTTTAAATCGATCTAAAATTCACGAATCTTTAAAAGATCGGGAGAAAATCGACTTTATTTTTCGATTTATACAAATATCATGAAAATTTAGCGAAACAATCTTAAAACAAGACTAAAAACAAAAAGCTGAATTGATAAAATATTGGTATTAATGAAAATTTCTTAAAACCAGAAGCCGAGACTAAAGAACCAGTAGCTTTCCTTTATTTCTGGTGAGTAGGTGTACTTCGCTTCCAATGGCCCCATAAAAGTATCAATTCCATAACCAAGAGCATAACCAGTAAAATCTGGTGTGCTAATCCAGTTGCCCGATGTATAAAGCCTGTCTTCCACATTCGCAATATTCACTCCTGCGCTTATGTGGTTTTTCCGGAATATTTGATAATCCACTTCCAGCAAGGCTTTAATATAACTATCTCCAGATAAGCTTAAAAAATCATATCCGTAGAAGGGCTTTATATTATTAATAAAATCGTTCCCATAGCCACCTAAAAAGAAATCCAGTACTTCAGTGCCATCATTCCCTATCTTAAAACCCGTTTCTGTAGAAATTCGAGTTGTAAACTTATTAAATGGAGTCACAGCATACCCAATAGCTCCTTTAGCAATGGAGAATTCAGCAAAATTATTATTGAAATCTGAAGAATATAAATAAAGATGAAAATCGCCGTTAAAGCTCAGTCCCTTTGTAGGAAAGTATTTATTGTCATAGGAGTCGAATTTTAAATACCCAAAGACACTCCCATAATGACTATTATCAAAAATGAATTCATTATTAGTATTGCTCACATCGTTGAAAGTACGGCTGCTTAATTTCAAATACTTATGTTCCAGTCCCGCGCCTATAGAGAACACCTGCTGAAAAAGGGTCTCCACATAAAGCTGATTTGTAAAATCCTTAAAATCTACTTCTAGCTCTCTTATAGACTCAAGTTCGTTTGTCTCTTCTACCTCCCGAATCTTATTAAGATCTATATTTTTATCAAAGGTATTATAGCGGGAATTGATCCCGACACTCCAGTAAAAACCCTTATCCAGGTAGTAGTTGAAGTTATACCTCAAATTATCGCCTACAATAAAATCTATAGAAGCAACATCATTGGAAAAAAGTAAACTCTTGCGGGTTAAATTTACCAGTGCACCACTTTTATACAGTTCATCATAATGCAAACCTAAACGCAAAAGCATTTTATTATCACTTTCCTCAATTTGCATGGCCAGAAGATAATTTCCTTCATCATCTTCAGGAAGCAGTCGATAATTGATCCTTTCAAAATTTCCGGTAGCCGAAAGGTTATTGAGTCCTATACTTAGATCTTCAAAATTATAAGGTTCGTCATAATCTAGCTTCAATTTCCCCTGAACATATGCTCTGGGATAGGTATTATTACCTTCAAGAGTTAGAGCATTAATATTAAAAGCATCTATCTTCTTAATCTGCTTTCGTATATGCGTATCCTCACTTTTTTCAGAAAGCGATTTCAACTCTATAAGTTTTGTAAGTGCGGCTACCCTCCCTGAATCTATGATCGCATTTCCTTCGTCAAAAGACATGACAGAAAAAGGGCTTATATCCGGTTTTATATAAATATCGGTCAATGGTATTTTATCCTTCATATCATTGATCGTTCTAAAATTGCTTATTTGGGTCATTATTTCAAAGACCCCTTTAAGCTTGTCCCTTTTTACGAGACTATCCTGTACATCTACGCCAATCACAATATCTGCTCCCCGTCTTCTCAATTCTTCCACAGGATAATTATTGGCTACCCCTCCATCGGTTAAAAGTTGATCATCTATTTTCAGAGGACTTAAAATTGTTGGAATCGCTCCACTTGCGGAGATCGCTTTTGCCAGGGATCCCTTATCAAGAATGACCTGTTCCCCGGTTTCTACGTTTGCTGCGACACAAAAAAATGGAATTGGCAGCTTACTAAAATCATTTACATCACTAACATGAATAGTAAGCTGGGACATTAGATTATAAATATTTTGCCCCTTAAAAAGGCCTGTGGGAAACGAAATATCAAAATTATCAAAGGGTAGCGTAATGGCATATTTTTCAGAATCTTCCTTTTCATAAAAAGTCTTGGCCCGTCTGGGAAGATTATCCTGGATAAGGATATCAAAATTAGTGCGATCAAAAATGGAATCAAGCTGGTTTGCAGAATAACCAGATGCATACAAACCGCCAATAATAGCCCCCATACTTGTTCCGCCTATATAATCAATTTTAATCCCCTCTTCTTCAAGAACCTTAAGAACACCAATATGCGCCAGGCCTTTTGCTCCACCACCACTTAAAACCAAACCGATTTTAGGCTCAGATTTTTCCTGGCCAAAGCCAGCTAAAGTGAAAGTAAAGAATAAAAGGACTAAAAATTTTTGCATCTATTCTGAATGGTAAAAATTACAAATTATTGCTGCTTTAGCAGATCCCACAACATCGGCCAGTTCTTTCTGCGAAGCTTCTTTTATTCGTTTAAGCGATCTAAAATGTGTAAGCAATTCTACAACCGTTTTCTCCCCTATTCCCTGGATTGATTCCAATTCTGTATTTAGCGCAGTTTTACTTCTTTTATTGCGATGAAAGGTTATCCCGAATCTATGCGCCTCATTTCTTAATTGCTGAATGATTTTTAGCGTTTCAGATTTTTTGTCAAGATATAATGGAATTGAATCTTCTGGATAAAATATCTCTTCCAGTCTTTTGGCAATTCCTATGATCGCGATCTTCCCTCTAAGACCAAGAGTTTCCAGAGCTTTCACCCCGCTAGATAGCTGTCCTTTTCCACCGTCCACAATGATTAGTTCCGGTAAATCTTCGCCTTCATTTAGCAGCCTACGGTATCTTCTAAAAACGACTTCTTCCATAGAAGCAAAGTCATCTGGACCTTCTACGGTCTTGATATTAAATTTACGATAATCTTTTTTACTTGGTTTTCCATTTTTGAAAACAACACAAGCCGCCACCGGATTGGTTCCCTGAATATTCGAATTATCGAAACACTCAATATGCCTGGGTTCTTTCCCAAGCCTTAGATCTTCTTTCATTTGAGCCATCACCCGATTCACATGCCTATCGGGATCTACGATCTTCATTTGCTTAAACCTTTCCTGGCGGAAGTATTTGGCATTTCGTTGAGACAATTCTACGATCTTCTTTTTATCCCCAAGTTTAGGAATGACGATTTTTAATTCTTCTCCCACGTCTACTTTAAATGGAACATAAATTTCTGTTGAATTTGAGCTGAATCGCTGTCTTATTTCAACAATTGCCAATTCCAGCAATTCTCTATCGCTCTCATCAAGCTTCTTTTTCATCTCGATGGTATGTGATCTAATAATAGCTCCATGTGATAACTGAAGAAAATTCACATATCCATAACCCTCATCGCTTACTACCGAAAAGACATCGACATTATTGATCCTTGGATTTACAACTGTGGATTTTGCCTGGTAATTCTCCAGAACGTCGATCTTATTCTTAATACGCTGCGCATCTTCAAATTCCATCTTCTCAGAATGCTGCTTCATCTGATTTCTAAATCGCTGCAGCGAATCCTTGAAATTTCCCTTTACGATCTGCCGGATAGCTTCAATATTATTATTGTACTCTTCTTCCGGCTGAAATCCCTCACAAGGCCCCAGACAATTTCCTAAGTGATACTCTAAACAAACTTTGTATTTCCCATTTCTGATCTTGTCTTCAGCCAGGTCATAATTGCAGGTTCTTAGTTTATAAAGTCCTTTTATAAGATCTAATAAGGTATTTACAGTTTTAAAACTTGTAAACGGGCCGTAATATTCGCTTCCGTCTTTAATTAATCTTCGGGTGGGGAATACTCTGGGAAAGCGTTCATTTTTAATGCATATCCAGGGATAGGTCTTATCGTCCTTCAGCATCACATTAAAACGTGGCTGATGCTTTTTAATAAGGTTATTCTCAAGGAGCAACGCATCGGTTTCAGACGCTACTACGATATGTTTAATTTCACATATCTTCTTTACCATCACTCCTATACGATGGCTATCATGATTCTTATTGAAATATGAAGTGACCCTTTTCTTAAGGTTTTTCGCCTTTCCCACATACAATATTTTTCCGTTCTTATCGAAATATTGATACACTCCCGGGCTATTGGGCAAAGTTTTTAACTGAACTTCCAGAGCAGGTTTTTCCATCACTTCAAATTTAAAACATAATTAAGAGCCAGATAAATTTTTGAGATTCCTATTTAAAAAATCGGCTTAATTATTCAGGATTTCAAATAAATACATAAACTTTGCTTTACTTTGGCAGGGCCTTAGGTCTTGCGCCTTTTTTAGTATATTGCAATATGGAGAAAATCGTGATTGGCAGAGTAGATAAAGCAGACTTTCCTGCTTTACGTCTTAACGATATTGCCATAAAGATCGATACCGGGGCTTACACCTCTTCAATTCATTGCGAAAATATCGTAGAAAAAGAGGATGCATTGCATTGTACTTTCCTGGATGATGAACATCCGCTTTACAATAAAAAGGAGTTTGTATTTGAAAATTATGACATTGTATTTGTACGCAGCAGCAATGGGATTATTCAAAAAAGATATATGGTCCAGTCCAATATCAAATTATTCAATAAGATATTTAAGATCTCACTTTCCCTTTCAGACAGACAGGAGATGAGGTATCCGGTTTTGATCGGGAGAAAGTTTTTAACCAAAAAATTTATTGTAGACACTGAACTTTTAGAGGTGTCTTTTAATCACAAGTTAGATGAAGATAAGAATACTATCCAGAAACCCTAGACTATATTCAACCAGTAGGTTAGTAGAGGCGGCGAAAAAGAGAAATCATGAAGTTGAAGTGATAGATCCCATAAAATGTGATCTTATCATCGAAAAAAGGAAGCCTACTATCTATTATAAGAATCATTTTCTTGAAGAAACAGATGCTATTATCCCAAGGATTGGAGCTTCGGTTACGTTTTTTGGTACTGCTGTGGTAAGGCAATTTGAGATGATGGGCACTTTTACTACTACTGAATCTCAGGCACTGGTTAGAAGCCGTGATAAATTGAGAAGTCTTCAAATACTTTCAAGAGCCAGGCTTGGTTTACCTAAAACTGTATTTACCAACTATTCTAAAGATGTTTCAGAAATACTGGAACATGTTGGTGGAGCACCGGTAATTATTAAGCTTCTTGAAGGAACTCAGGGGCTTGGGGTTGTACTTGCTGAAACTAAAAATGCTGCAGAGTCTGTAATTGAAGCATTTAACGGTTTACAGGCCAGGGTGATCGTTCAGGAATTCATAAAAGAAGCCGGCGGTGCCGATATTCGGGCTTTTGTAGTAGACGGCCAGGTTGTTGGTGCTATGAAAAGACAGGGTAAAGATGGTGAATTTAGATCTAACCTACACAGAGGCGGTTCGGCTTCGGTAATAACACTTACCGATGAAGAGGAGAACGCCGCGATAAAAGCTGCAAAAGCAATGGCTCTTGGCGTTGCCGGGGTAGATATGCTGCAAAGTAGCCGTGGACCGTTGATCCTTGAAGTAAATAGCTCTCCGGGACTAGAGGGAATTGAAGAAGCAACCGGAAAAGATATTGCCAAAACTATCATTAGATATATTGAAAGAAACGTATAGTATATGCCTCGCATAGACAAAAACAATGTTCTTGAAATTTTAGACCAGAAAGTATTACCGGGTATTGGTACAACCATCAATTTTAATATGGCCAAGCTTTATACCACCACTTCGGTAGAAGTTCCGGTAATTATTGAACGTTCTAAAAAACCAGGACCGGTAGTGCTTCTTACTGCAGGGATTCATGGAGACGAGATCAATGGAGTTGAAATTGTAAGACAAATCATTTCAAAAGGAGTCAATAAACCAAGAATTGGAACTATTATATGTATTCCTATCGTAAATATTTTTGGCTTTTTAAATATGGCCAGGGAATTTCCAGACGGAAGAGATCTTAACAGGGTTTTTCCTGGAACCCAAAATGGTTCTTTAGCCAGTAGATTTGCTTATCAATTTGTAAAAAAGATATTACCCATAGCTGATTTTTGTCTGGATTTTCACACCGGTGGCGCAGCCAGATTTAATGCACCGCAAATAAGGGTGAAAAAGGGAGATGAACAAAGTATTAAATATGCCCGTATATTTAACGCACCATTTACCATTCACTCCAAGACCATTACCAAATCTTATAGAGAGACCTGTTCAAAATTGGGAATTCCTGTCCTGTTATTTGAAGGAGGTAAATCTCAGGATAGCAATAAAGATGTAGCCAGGCATGGTGTTGAGGGTGCTATGAGAATTCTAAGCCATCTTGATATGCTCAACACAAAATTTGAGTATCCTGATGTTAAAAAGGAAACCGTCCTCATAGGAAGTAGTTCCTGGCTGAGAGCAAAGTATAGCGGATTATTACATGTGAAGATCCTTTGCGGAAAACATGTTGAAAAAGGTGAATATATTGCAACTATTACAGATCCTTACGGAAAATTTAGACATAAGATCAAATCTAATAGCGAAGGCTATGTAATCAATGTGAACGAATCTCCAATTGTGTACCAGGGCGATGCCATTTTCCATATTTCTATGCAGCCAAAAACAGAGGACCATGAACAAGGATGACCTCAGAAAAAAATATAAAGAGCATAGGTTGCAATTGGATGATGCTGAAATTGAAAAATTAAGCCTTGAAATTGCGAATAAGGCCCTTGAATTACCGGTCTGGGATTATAGATATTATCATATATTTTTAAGTATTGCCGAACAAAAAGAGGTTAGCACTGAATATTTACTCCATATTTTACAGGGAAAAGACAAGGAGGTAATCATTCCAAGATCAAATGCGGAAACAGGAGAATTAACCAACATCCTGTTGACAGATCAAACCGTAATCAAAAAGAATCGATGGAATATCCCGGAGCCACAGGATGGAATTGAGATCAAATCAGAAATGCTCGATGTGGTTTTTATCCCCTTACTCGCTTTTGATAAACAAGGACACAGAGTGGGCTACGGAAAAGGCTTTTATGACCGATTTCTAGCAAGCTGCAAGCCCGACATTGTTAAGATTGGACTGTCATTTTTTGAACCCGTAGAAGAAATCAAAGAGATCTTTAGCAGCGACATTCCGTTAAACTATTGTGTAACACCAGATAAGGTATATAAACTCAACCTTAAATAATTTTTGTAATGATAGAGTTTATACGTTATTTTTAACCGTACCAAATCACTTTAATGCTTAACGACCTACAGTTAAACAGTATTTTGCAGGATTTTGATATTGCCTACTGGAAAATTAATCTATTTTCCAAAGAGATATCATGGTCTGAGCATTTCAATGTTCTGGTTGGAAAACCTGAAATTGAAGAAGATAGATTTGAGTTCTTTATCAATCATATTCTACATTCCGATTACCGTTATGATTTTCGAATACATTTTGAAAAGCTGATCAAAGAAGAGGAGCCTTTCAGTTTTGAAATTAAACTAAAGCTTGACAATGGTAAATACCGGTGGTTTGAATGTAAAAACCAGAAAAGTAAGACGGCCAGTGAGTTCAAAGAAACAGCGGTTCTTCTATTTGTAAATATTCATCAAAGTAAAAGAGATCAATATACCATTGAAGAAAATTTCTTTTACTATCGTGAAACTGCCGAGATGACCTCTACAGGAGGCTGGTATGTTGACACCGTGAACAAGAATATTTACTGGGACGATGTTTCTAAAAAGATTATAGACTGCCCGCGTGATTTTCAACCGGCATATGAAAATCGTATGAATTTCTATGCTCAGGAGCATCATAACAGGATGCGTAATGCTTTCGATAAATGTGAAAATTTTGGTATCCCTTTTAAACTGGAACTTAAAATGGTTTCGTTTCAGAATAGAGAATTCTGGGTGAGACTCACAGGAAAACCTGTTTATAATAATGAGCAGGAAGTGATTGGTATTCGCGGTGTACTTCAAAATATTGATGAGAATAAGAGCAATGAACTCAATTTGCAGAATTCTTTAGATATCATTGCCACCCAAAATTCAAGACTTTTCAATTTTGCGCATATAGTGTCCCATCATTTAAGATCTCATAGTAGCAACCTTAGCCTCATAGTTGAACTACTAAGAGAATCTAAAACAGATAGGGATAAACTGGATCTTCTGGCTAATGTTGAAGACGTTGCCGGAAACCTGGATTCTGCAATTTCAAGATTAAATGATATAGTTAGTATTCAAACCTCTTTACGCAAAGAGCGAGTGAATATTAAATTCGAAGAAGCTTTAGAGATCGTTCTTGCATCTATTTCTTCACTCATTAATCGAGAAAATGCAAAAATCGTCGCTGAATTTCAAGATTTAAAAGAAATTCGCTATATCCCTGAATATCTTGAAAGTATTTTACTAAATTTAATAACGAATGCAATCCGGTATAAACAACCGGGGCGTAAACCAGTCATTTTTATACAGACTTACGTCGAGAACGATAAAGAATATTTAGAAGTTAGCGACAACGGAATGGGAATTGACCTCGACGAATATGGTGATAAAATGTTTGGTATGTATAAAACATTCCACCAAAGCAATCCCGAGGCAAAAGGAATTGGCTTATTTATAACAAAAAACCAGGTAGAAGCCCTTGGGGGGACAATATCTGTAAGTAGTACCCTGGATATTGGGACTACTTTTAAAATCAAATTCTAGATTCTATTTATTATGGGGCAAAAAGTAGAACTGGCGTGTATCATCGATGATGATAAGATATACGTTAATTTAGTGAAGAAAATAATTGAGATAAAAAATCTTTCAGAAAACTTACTCATTTATAAGAACGGCAAAGAAGCCTTGGATTATTTCAAGGATATTATGGAAAATACTACTGATGAAGACAAACTTCCAGACATTATTTTCCTTGACTTAAATATGCCGGTGATGGATGGTTGGGAATTCTTAAATGAATTTATTAAGATCAAAAACGGTTTAAATAAGAAAATCACTTTATATGTGGTAAGTTCTTCTATAGATCCCCGTGATCTGGAAAGAGCAAAGTCTATTAATCTTGTAACAGACTATCTTATCAAGCCAATTGAATTGAAAAAATTCGAGAAAATTTTTGCGAAAACCGCTGCCTGATTAAGCTATTTTATTCAGCTTTATCCTCCTTAGGAAACGCTCTTTTATTGAATACCAAAAGCATGGCAACACCCACACTTATGGCAGAATCTGCTATATTAAATACAGGTTCAAAAAAAGTAAAGTATTCGCCACCCCAGATAGGGATCCACTCAGGCAAATACCCTTTCCATAAAGGGAAATAAAGCATATCTACTACCTTTCCATGGAAAAGAGAACTATATCCTCCGGCTTCCGGTAAAAAGCTTGCTACATGGCCGTAGCTATCATCAAAGATAATTCCGTAGAAAACCGAATCTATGATATTCCCGAAAGCGCCGGCAAAAATTAAAGCAATAGAGAAAATTAGAATTTTAGATCCATTATTTCTAACGGCATCCCATAGCCAGTAACCTATTCCAACAATAGCAGCGAGACGGAAAAGTGTTAAGGCAAGCTTTCCATATTCTCCGGGAATCTTTGTACCCCAGGCCATACCTTCATTTTCAACAAAAAGTATACTGAACCAGTCAAAAACCTCTACTTCGTCTCCAAGAGCAAAATGAGTTTTGATATATAGTTTAGAGATCTGATCTATAAGAAGTATCAGTATAATGAAGAATCCGGCTTTTTTAAGGGACATGTATGTATTTTAATTGAAAACGGGTCAAAAATACTAATATTATTTATTTTTTACGCACCTTAATATCACCGTCTATACTTGTAAGCCTTATTGGATTTCGGCCGGGCATAAAACCTGGGATTTGGACATCTCCATTTCTTGAATCTGCCTCAATGAGCCCCGATGAAGTTTCCACTAAAATATTACCGGAATACGTATTGATAACAGCAGTTCCTGAAAAATCCAGCAGTTTGCAATAACCTTGTTTTAGACTGGCATATATAGATTTAAAATTACCTTTTCCCTGTAAAGAAGCAATATTAGATTGAATTGAAACGGCTAATCCCTCCGGAATTTCCATTTCGATTTCCAGCGAAAAAATCTTGTGAGCACTTAATTTGTCGAATCCACCGGTTAATTTTTCCGGGTACTTAGTGGTAATGACTAATTCTTCACCATTTATTAAAGACTCAAGAATAATGTCATCATAATACTCCCCTTCAGAATGGGTCTTTATCCTAATCTCAGAATTTTTCGAAGTAGAAATATTAAGGAGATAGACCTCATTGGTATTAATCTGAATACTTTTAATACTTTGCGCATCAATAATTTCGCGCGTATCCCTTTGGGCGAAGCTAAGTGCGCCAATCATTAAAGTACATAGTACTATTAAAAATCTCTTCTTCATTAAATTCTTCAAACAAAAAAACGTCCAAAATCATTTAGAAGATGGACGTTTTATAATTTAAAATCTGTGTTACTAACGTTGCATATTCTTTGCTTCGATACTAAGAGTCGCATGAGGAACCAGCAACAATCTCTCTTTTGCGATTAGCTTTCCAGTAACTCTACAAATACCATAAGTCTTATTCTCAATACGCATCAAAGCATTCTTAAGATCTCTTATGAATTTCTCCTGGCGGATCGCTAATTGAGAATTTGCTTCTTTACTCATAGTTTCACTTCCTTCTTCAAACGCTTTAAAGGTTGGAGAAGTGTCATCGGTACCATTATTACCGTCGTTCTTGTAAGCATTTTGATAATTCTCAAGTTGCTGCTGAGCCTTCTCAATCTTACTTTTAATTAGAGCCTTAAACTCTGCCAAATCGGCGTCGCTGTGACGTTCTTTTACTTCTGTAGACATGGTTTAATGTTTTTTTATAAACAATTTAGTGGCAACATCATCAAATTCAACCTCAGCACCATCATTTACCACCTCTGCAAATTCGAGAGTTGCAGTTAATGTTTCGTTCTTAATATAACTTATATTATCGTTAACGGCATCCTCGATAATACCGTCCTTTTGTAGGGTTACATCAATCGTATCAGTCACTTCGTAGCCTGAATCCTTTCGGAGGTTCTGGATCCTGTTTACCAACTCCCTGGCAACACCTTCCTTCTTCAACTCCGGACTAATACTAACGTCCAGGGCTACTGTTAAGCTGCCACTACTGGCAACTAACCATCCTTCAATATCCTGTGAACTTATCTCAACTTCATCTAAAGACAAATTAACCATTTTTTCGTTAATTTCTACTGCAATCTCCCCTTCACTTTCAATTTTTGAAATATCTTCAGCGCTAAAATTATTTATCTTACTGATAATCAGTTTTATATACTTGCCAAATCTTGGGCCAAGAACTCTAAAATTAGGCTTTATCTGTTTTACCAAAAGACCAGAAGCATCATCAATTAGCTCAATATCCTTTACGTTTACTTCAGATTTTATTAAGTCTTCAACTGCCTCGATCTCTTTCTTTTGAGCTTCATCAAGTACTGGTATCATTACTCTTTGGAGCGGTTGACGAACTTTTATCATTTCCTTCTTCCGTAGAGATAAAACTAAAGAAGAGATCGTTTGCGCCTTTTCCATTTTACGCTCTAAAGATTTATCAACAAATCCTGGTTCATAAGCCGGAAAATCAGCAATATGAACAGATTCTGACTTGTCTTTACCTGTTACCACGTTTAGATCTTTAAAGAGTCTATCCATAAAGAACGGCGCTACGGGAGCCCCAAGCTTTGCCACAGTTTCCAGACAGGTATACAGGGTTTGATAAGCTGAAATCTTATCCTGCTCATAATCGCCTTTCCAAAATCTTCTTCTGCTTAACCTCACAAACCAGTTACTCAAGTTCTCCTGAACAAATTCTGAAATTGCCCGGGTCGCCTTTGTTGGTTCATAATCTGCGTAGAATTTATCTACTCTTTCAATAAGCGTATGCAATTCTGAAAGTATCCATCGGTCTATTTCAGGTCTTTTTTCTAAAGCAACATCATCTTCAGCATAACTGAATTCATCGATGTTCGCATAAAGGATAAAGAATGAATATGTGTTATATAAGGTTCCGAAGAATTTACGCTGAACTTCTCCTATCCCTTCGATATCGAATTTTAGATTATCCCACGGATTGGCATTGGCAATCATGTACCAACGGGTGGCATCAGGTCCATAAACCGAAATAGTTTCAAAAGGATCTGCCGCATTTCCTAATCGCTTGGACATTTTCTGCCCGTTCTTATCTAACACAAGACCGTTAGAAACCACATTTTTATAGGCAACATCGTCAAAGATCATGGTTGCGATCGCATGAAGGGTATAAAACCAACCACGGGTTTGATCTACGCCTTCAGCAATAAAATCGGCTTTACGCCATTTATCTTCTACTTTTTCTTTATTCTCGAAGGGATAATGCCATTGTGAATAAGGCATAGAACCAGAATCAAACCACACATCTATAAGGTCTGCTTCACGTTTCATGGGTTTACCAGAATCAGAAACCAGTGTAATCGTATCTACAACATTCTTGTGAAGATCTACTTTATCGTAGTTCTCTTCACTCATATCTCCGGGCTCAAAACCTTCGAAAATATCCTTTTCCAGAACTCCGGCTTCTACAGCTTTCGCCATTTCTTCCTTGAGTTGAGCTATGGAGCCCATAACCTTCACTTCGGTTCCATCCTCGGTTCTCCAGATAGGAAGCGGAATTCCCCAATATCTACTACGGCTTAAGTTCCAGTCATTGGCATTAGCAAGCCAGTTTCCAAAACGTCCTTCTCCGGTAGATTTAGGTTTCCAGTTGATCGTCTGGTTAAGCTCATGCATTCTGTCTTTGAATTCAGTCACTTTTATAAACCAGGAATCAAGAGGATAATATAATATTGGTTTATCTGTTCTCCAGCAATTTGGGTAGCTGTGAACATACTTTTCTACTTTAAATGCCCTATTCTCTTCTTTTAACTTGATCGCCAGCTCAACATCCACAGATTTTTCCGGAGCCTGACCTTCGTCATAATATTCATTCTTTACATACTTCCCGGCCAATTCTCCCATTTCTGGTCTAAATTTTCCCTGAAGATCTACAAGCGGAACCAGATTTCCATTTTGATCTTTAACAAGCAACGGTGGAACTTCAGGAGTCGCCTGTTTAGCCACCAGGGCATCATCTGCACCAAATGTAGGTGAAGTGTGTACAATCCCGGTACCATCTTCTATAGTTACAAAATCCCCTGAAATTATTCTGAAGGCATTTTCGGGATTGTCGTTAGGCTGGGCATATGGCAGTAATTGCTCATATTTGATCCCAACAAGATCTTTACCTGAAAAACTTTCTTCGGAAATGAAATAAGGAATTTTCTTGTCTCCTTCTGAATAAGATTTCAAATCCTCATCTGACGAAACTTTTTTGAATTTTTTGTCAAACTGCTTTTCAGCAAGCTCCTTCGCCACAATAATGGTAATTGGCTCGAAGGTATATTGGTTATAAGTTTTTACACTTACATATTGAATTTTTGGTCCAACTGTTAGGGCTGTGTTCGAAGGTAGTGTCCATGGAGTAGTAGTCCAAGCAATAAAAAATAAATTTTCAGTATTCTTTAAAAACTCCGGCAGTGTTTCCTCCTTCGCTTTAAACATAGCGGTAACCGTAGTATCGGTCACATCCTGATAAGTCCCCGGTTGATTCAACTCATGAGAACTTAATCCGGTTCCGGCTTTTGGTGAATAAGGCTGAATAGTGTAGCCTTTGTAAATAAGATCCTTATTATAGATCTCGGAAAGCAGCCACCATACTGTTTCCATATATTTTGACTTGTAGGTGACATATGGATCTTCCATATCTACCCAGTAGCCCATCTTCTTAGTAAGATCGTTCCAAACATCAGTATAACGCATCACCGCATTCTTACAGGCTTCGTTATACTTTTCAATGCTTATTTTAGTCCCTATATCCTCTTTGGTAATTCCAAGCTCTTTCTCTACTCCCA